>PWQG01000298.1 GCA_003556835.1 Gammaproteobacteria bacterium | reverse complement strand
CCAAATCCAGCTCTTCCTCCAGCGTGTGACGCGGATGATCTTGCAAACCGGTCCTGAGCAACTCCGACAGATCCACCGTGGCCTGCTCGGCCTGTTGGGGTTGGGTGGGGATCAGGCTGGAAATGGTATTCAGGGCATTGAACAGGAAGTGGGGGCGGATACGGGATTGCAGGGATTCAAGGCGGGCACCGGATTCGGCCGCAATCTGCGCCTGCCAGCGATGCACCAGTGCCCAGTGACGGAAGATCACCAGGCCCGCGACCAGGGAGATCAACAGGTTTCTCGCCACGAACAGGACCGGATCGGAAACGGCCAAGGGGCTGAGTTCGACCAGCCAGACCGGTCCTGTCACCGCCAGGATCGAGTAGCCCAGGGTAATCGCCTGAACGAGAAGAAGCCCGATCACGCTTCCCAGCCAGGCCGGCAGCCGATTGAGCAGATGACGACACAGACAAAGCAGTGCAGCCGATGTCAGGGCCACCCAGAGAATGAAAAAGACATTCGTAGCGAACGAGTGCAGAAACTCTGCACGTTCGACCAGCCCGGACAGTGTCACGATCAACGCCAACCCAATACTAAGCAGTACCAACACCAGCAAACTGGCACCATTGCAAAGCAACGGCACCGAGGATGAATGGCTGCTCAAACCGCGACCATCCATGTCAGGACAATGTCAAATTGAATTCAGAGTTCCGGCCAGCGCTCCCGGTCAATGTACTCACGCCAACTGGCGATCACATTTCGAGTGCCTCCGGCAGCACCGCCGCAAGCCGGAATCCGCAAACGAACGGAATCGGGTTCGTCGGAAAAGTCTGGCAGGTCCAGCTCAGGTGTCAGTCCGGAAAGCCCGTCATTATATTGCCGACGAAACTCGAACTCACTCATTCCCGAGCCAACGAAATCTTCGTTCCTGACCATGCCTTCCAGTGTTTCAAGACACGAATTCATGGCATTCCAGCGAGTCTCGATTTGCTCACAATCTTCGGATCTGATGGTTGCATTTCCGCCACCGGCAATGCTGAAGAGAGTGTTGGGCACGATTTGCGGCAATTCATCGTTGGCGCATGCAGCCCAACTGCCTCCATCCCAGATTTCATCCCATGTACACCAGGCAGGCTGCAATCTCCGATCGTTAGATGGACCGCCACCCCCCTTACCACCAGTGGGTACGTCCCAGTAGGAATCCTGCAGGTTGTAAACATAAATCAGTCCACGACTATCCGCGCCCCCCAGTCCGTTACCGTCAAACTGCCCTCCCAGAATCATCAGGTCCGCGAGATAGCGTACGTTTCCACTGGTTTCGAATGCCCCTTCGATAATGACTGTTCCTGTCACCAAGTCATTTCCCGACAGGTCAAGGTCCCCGGCTATGTAGGTCAAATCCATACCGTCAGAACCGGGTGGAGTGGTTGTTGTAGCCGAATTGCGAAGTGTTCCAACACAAGACTGAAATGCATTGCCATCCGGCGGAATGAAAAGTGGATAATCAATCGGATCGTGATTGTAGTTGAGCGGTTGATAATTGTTTTGCGCGTACAGGCCGATCTTGATCGCGTTCAAAGCACGCGCCAACAGCAATGGATCATTCCAGGGCTCGTCGGGATCACCACTGGTGATGCCTGGTGGCCTTGGATTCCAGTTTCCCGTTCTGTCTGCATTTGTTTCCTGGCCCAGCATATCCTTGAAGTCTTCCGCATCCGTCGCATTGGCAAACTTGATGGGGCAACTGTCTTCGTCAGCATCGACTTTAAATTCCCCTGAAGCGGCACCTTTGCCTTTACCAAATGGATCGGGGCCTAGTGGACCCACCGTAAACAGACAATCTCCAGTCCCCCCGCGCCTGGCGATTCGAACTTCCACTTCACGCCGGGCAAGCACTTCATTACCACGGCGAACTTCACCCCGGTTGAGCACCAGAAGCTGCATGGGGACATCGTCGAAGCTACTCCACTCAGGCGGCTCGGTTTCAGGCTCGAAGCACCCCAGCATCTGGCGATACCCGACTTCCACGCCTTCAGGCAACTCGCCGTTGGCATCATCACCAGTCATCATCACCACGAATTCTGCGTCATCCCAGCTCACCGGTGAAAACCAGCGCGAATCCTCGTCTCCGCGGCGGCAATCCAAGGGCCAGTCATCAGGATCGGCCAGGTGGAGCACCCGGCTGACGCCGGCCGAAGCGGCCTCGAAAGCCAGGCTCTGAAGATTGACGTTGCCGGCCATGCGCTCCTGCATCACGACGCTATTCATGGAAGCCACGCCGAGGATGGTCAGCAGAATCAGCAGCACCAGCGCCACAACCAGCGCAATACCGCGATTTGCCTGTCTTGGTGGGGTCGAGAAACGGTTCATGTTGACCTCCAGGGTCTGGCTTGATCAGGAGCCATCACTATTGATACAACCAATCGAGAATCACATTGCGAAATGCCGCAACCAATTGGATTTGACGTTGCGGGTCGCCGTCGAATGTCAGCGTCATCATGACACCAGAACACGCGGTATCCAGGGCTTCTTCGTAGAAGTTGCATACATTGGTCGCCGGCACCCCACTCGGCATAAGAAACTGAAATTCGATTTCCTCCAGGCCGGAGGCCAGTCGGACCTGAACAGGGTTTTCGTCCGGCTGCATATCTTCAAAAATTTCATGGCCTTCACAGATCAGGTGACCTTCGTTTTCGGCATCGAATTGAACGAAATAACGATTTTCGATCACCTTGAGTTGGTCTTCACCCTCAAAGACGCGGCCGCAGGCGCCGCGGCCGGCATATCGAACGACCAGCATGTTCTGGCTTACGGCGCCGTCAACGACACCATACTGGGCAAATCCTTCGGCAATAAAGCGAGACTGGTTGAACGTCAATGTGGAAAAATCACGGAAACCGGCATTCCTGACATCGCGAACCAGGTAGTCACTGGCAAAACGGAGATTCTCCTGCAGACGTGACATGCGCTCGGCCTCCAATGATGCTGCACGGCTCGAGGTCACGATCAACAACAGCCCGCCAATCAGGAAAAGACTGAGCACGAGCGCGACCAGGAGTTCAACCAGGGTGAAACCCCGCACCCTGCCCGGAGCTGGCTGATGTCCGGTGGGCAGCCTGAGCGGTACAGCTGACCGCTTGCATTTCGAATCAATCGTCATCTTCATCGTCATCGTCATCGTCACCCAGCGGCTCATCAGGACAGGCAACGCGGGTTCGATAATTGAATGTCTCATCCCGGTCGAAACGACCGTCTGTCCACTCCAAGCGCAGCGCGACCTGGACCCAGTTGTCAGCAGCGGTGCTGCCCGCCTGTCTGACCGCGGTGATATCAAGCCCGGGGATCACAACGTCACCGGGAGCGTTTCCACCCCAACGATTCTGCACTTGCTGCCGTATGGCCTGGACCTGCGCATCGGATACACAGTCTGAGCCGGCTTCACGAGCCTCCCGCCAGAGTCTTTCCTCAAAGTCCAGTGCGGCGGAGCTTGCAATGGAGGTGTAGTAGGACGAATGCGCATAGCGCATCGAATTGATGTGCATCACGGCAATACCGGCCAGGCCGACGGACAAAACCAGCATGGTCACCAGCACCTCGATCAGGCTCAAACCGGAGGCTTTTGCTTGTCCGGATCTGCCCGCAACGCGGAATCTTGAGGGGTCGATTGATTGGTGCGTCATGTCGAAAAGGCCCTTTACTCGGAAATCTCGAAGTCGCACGCAACTCGACGGGAAGTGACCTGGCCTGCCGGTTGCACGCGGATCCTGCGAGCATGCTGGTCGGATGAACAGTCGCGATGAACGATCAATATTTCGACTTCGGTCGGAACCCCGCCAACGACCGAGTAGCCTCGATTATCGAACTGGATGGTCATCGAGTTTGCGCTCAGCAGCACACGTTCATGTTCGGAACAACGGATGGCGCCCAGGGGGCAACCTTCGACGCCTTCACCAATTCCCGGTGGGTAGACAAATCCTCGCCAGGCAGGCTCATCGGCGTCGACTTCCAACTCAAGCCTGACCACCTCGTTGGACAGCGGGTTTCTTCTGATGGCCTCGTTTCGAGCCATGTGGATCAGCGCCACCAGCTCATTGTTCTGACCGGCAATTGCGTTGCGCTTGAAGGTCTCCTGAAAGTTCGGAATGGCCAGGGTAATCAGGATGACTCCCACCGCGATGGCAACCATCAGCTCGAGTATGGTGAAGCCTTCCTGGTTACAATTGGATTTGACACTCATCTTCATCGGCCCCAGCAACGGTCGCCTGTTCCCCCGTCAGCCTCACGATTACCCAAGTGATCGAGCGTGAAGTCCCCACAGGCATCTCCTTCCTGAGCACCCTGCGGGCTGGCGACGAGCGTGTAGGTTGTCGTTCCCGGGTTGCCGCCTTCAAAACCCAGACTGTAAAAGCCTTCCGAGCTCTCATTCGGTATGTCGCACCCCTGGTAGGAATTGTTTCGCGTGAAGCACCGCTCCAGTCTCTGGGCGGCGTCCAGAAGCGCGGACTGGGCATCGGCACGCCGGGTCTGCTCCACATGACGCTGGTAGGAAGGAACGGCGATCGCCAGAATGATGGCCAGTATGGCCACCACAACCATCAACTCAATCAGTGTTAACCCTTGACTTTTCATTTGCTTGCGCTCGCGTTCTCGGTTGCCTTGAATCCGATTATGACGGATCGGGCACCTGAACACCAACCGACAAGATCTCCACGGCTGGCGACTCAGTATCAAGTCTGAGCGCCGTGCATGACAAACTCAAGCCAACAGGGACTAACGGCGGCGAATGGCCGATGAGCGGGCCAGGACAGCCCGCTCGGACAGGGAAAGATGCGTGGCCCGCTGGGGCCGGGCTTATTTGCCGTAGCGCTTCTTGAACTTGTCGACGCGTCCGCCGGAATCGAGCATCT
>PWQG01000172.1 GCA_003556835.1 Gammaproteobacteria bacterium | reverse complement strand
TATACTCCATGCTGCTTTCCCGCAGGCGTTCCGAGCGGTAGATCTGCTCGCGTACCGCTTTTTCGACCTGGGAGCGATGTATAAGATCCGAGTGTCCCCTGGCGGCCCAATAGTCCGCCTCGCGCAGCAGGTCCTCAATCGTCTGACTGGCCGCGGTCAGCTTGCCCTGGTGATCAGCCAGACGGCTGGCCTGTTCGATCATCGCTGCCACCCCCTCGGGCGACAGATGCCGCATTCCCGCCTGATCCACCAGAGTCGCCAGCAGGCGGGCAAAGGCCAGCTCACTTTCCTCGTCCCGATCGAAGACATCCTCAAGATCGACCTGAACCTTGAACAGCTCGGCAAATTCGGGATCATGCTGTGTCAGCAAGTAATACAGGATACGCTCTCCGACGAGCACGATTTTCACGTCCAACGGGATCGCTTGCGGTTCCAGGCTCACCGTACTGATCAGGCCATAGGCCTGTTCCAGCGATTCAGTGCGGATCTGACCCGCTCGCAGCACCCGTTTCAGGGTCTCCCAGGCACCCGGCTGCATCAACACATTCCGGGCATCGAGCAACAGATAACCACCATTGGCCAGATGCAGGGCACCGGCACGGATCAGGGAAAAATCGGTCAACAGCGCCCCGTCTCGCACGTGATGCTCGATACGACCGACCAGGTGTTGGTGGGTGGCCAGATCCTGGTACACCACCGGGGCTCCTTCACGCCCCGCATTATCCACCAACAGATTGATCTGGCAGCGACTCAGGATGGCCTCGGGGGGAATGTCCGGCTCGTTCTGGCGGAAAACGTTGACGTGCTCGATCAGGAACTTGCGAATCGCTTCGAAATGCTCAAGGACCCGGGACTGATCCTTGTGCTTCTCCGACAACTCCCTGAATGGGCCGGCGATCACCGTCAGCAGCATTTCCTCATTCAGCGCTGCGATCTGTTTGCGCAACTCCCGGGTCAGACGGGGCACCTGCTGTATGCTCTGCTGAAGTTGCTTCTGCAACTCCTGGATGATCCGTTCCAGGCGCTTTCGCTCCTCCTCCGGCAATTTTCGAAACTCTTCCATATCCATGATGTCGTCACCCTTGGCCGGGGCGAAAGTGAACCCGGCTGGAGTGGTCAGCATCATGATGCCCTTCGCGCGTGCCTCGTCCCGAACTGCATCGAGACCATCGCGTTGCTTGCGCTGCATGGCCTGTTCGAGTTCCTGGATACGACTCTGGTATTCCTCGCTTTCGAATACAGCAGGGATGGCCGTGCGGAGCTCATCCACCAGTTCAGTCAGATCATTCCTCAGCATCCGTCCACGCCCGGGAGGCAACTGCAGGTGGCGGGGGCGGGATGGTTCATCGAAATTGAAGACATAGCACCAATCGGGAGGAACGGTTGCACCGCCTGCTCTTCGTTCCAGATATTCGCGTACCATCTGATGTTTACCAGAGCCGGAGTCACCAAGCACATAAAGGTTGAACCCGCTGCTGTCGATACTGGTACCGAAACCGAGCGCCTTCGCAGCACGTCTATGTGGCGTGAGAAGCCCGAGCCGCTCGAGTTCCCCGGTATCGCGGAACTGGAACCGGGCGGCCGGACAAGCATGGTAAATCCGATCAACTTCCAGGGGATTGGCTTCGAGTGGGCTGGTTCCGGGAGAACTGGGCATGTGACTGTGATCCTTTCCGATGCGTCGCGTCGTGGCCCATGATCAGATCTGTCCGGCAATGCGTCAAGCAGGAAATATTCGGGAATCATACCCGGCACCATGAAAAAAGCCGGCCCAGGGCCGGCTTTCTGCTTTGCAGTCAGTTCCCGACTGTCCCTGCCCAGGCAGGCAGAACACCCGGAAAGGACGGCTCAGTTGATGCCGTCGTGATGAGCGATCTCGGCCAGCACTTCTTTCTGGTCATCTGAAGGCATGTGGTTCATTTCCGCCACGATGCCGGCCAACTTACGATAATCCTCATCCAATGACTCATCAGCGGCAAGGGCTTCCAGCGCAGCCCGGTGATCGTCCGAGACACTGTGCTCCATATCGTGGACGGCCTGGGCTATCGTGCGGACCGCCTCACTGTTCCCACCATTGCCTATGATGGCACTCAGGAGCTGCTTCTGGTGGTCCGAAGGGAAATGCTCGACCTCCGCGGCTACGCCCGCGACTGTGGACAATGCATCTTGTGCCAGAGCGAACTGTGCCATCAAGCCGAAACCCAGACCCACAAACAATTTTCGCAACATGTTGCTCTTCATAGCGTACTCCTTTGCTTTATTGATACAGATCAAAGTGTACCGCATGCAATGGTGGTTTCACAGCCCAATCCGAAACCTGGCCACCCACGGTCCGGAAAGGAACGCGCTGATTGCAAAACCGAAACACAGATACAAACCCCTGAGATGCACATTTGCAAGAAATGAGAAACAAACCACGGCCGTGTAAGGTCAATACTCATAAGAGAAGTTCCGGGGGGCCTTTGGAGGGTTCCCTATGCATTACCGGAATTGCAGTACCGGACCCAATACCACACTGTAAACGGGAGCACGGAACATGAGTACTGACATTCACACCCATTCCGGAGAGTTCAGAGAACAGAACAGCAGTCCGGACATCACAGCCATCAGTCCCAACACACTTCCCGACATCCTTCACAAGGGATTGGACGATTTCTATGCCCGCCCCACACACGGGGTCTTTCTGACCGTCATCTACATCCTGATCGCCCTGTTCACGGTATTCATCGGACTGGGCAATGACCTGTTACCCCTGATTTTCCCCCTGGTTTCGGGATTCGCACTGATCGGCCCACTTGCAGCCTGTGGACTTTATGCCCTGAGCAAAAGACGCGAAAGTGGGCAGACAGTCGCCTGGTGGCATGTCTTTGATGTCTTCACTGCACCTTCCCGACTTGCCATAGCCGGCATGGGCCTGATTCTCGCCTCGCTGTTCGCACTCTGGCTGCTTACCGCGATGACACTCTACGATACCTTCCTGGGCTCCGCGTCTCCGGCGACCCTGACCGAGCTGTTCAGCCTGGCCTTCGGCTCGGCAGCCGGCTGGCAGTTGATCATAATCGGCTGTGGCGTCGGCTTCCTGTTCAGCATCCTGGTATTCGCCATCACCATCGTCGCCCTGCCGATGCTGCTTGATCACAAGTGCAGCCTGGGCAAAGCCATCAGCACCTCGCTGCAGGCAGTCAGGAAGAACCTGCCGGCAATGGCGGCCTGGTACTTCCTGGTAGCCGCCCTTTTTGTATTGGGTGCGCTGCCCCTGTTCATAGGCTGGGCGGTGGTGGTACCTGTGGTCGGCCATGCCACCTGGCATCTTTACCGTGCGGTGACACGCCAACCCTGATCATCCCGGCCTCGGCCGGGAATGGAGCTCACTGCGCAGGAACGATACGTTGTTCCTGAACGCCGAGGTCGTCGATACCGATCCGCACGGTATCGCCGGGCTGCAGGTATCGGGGTGGATTCATGCCATCGCCCACCCCTTCGGGAGTGCCTGTATAAATCAGGTCGCCGGGCTCCAGGGTCATGAACTGACTCAGATGACTGACCAGATGGGCCACACCAAACACCATCTGTGAGGTGTTACCCTGCTGGCGACGCTCACCATTGACTTCTGACCAGACAGCCAGGTCCTGGACATCAGCGATGCTGTCGCGAGTCACCAGCCACGGCCCGAAGGGAGCGAAAGTGTCCGCGCTCTTGCCCTTAACAAACTGACCGCCCCGCTCACGCTGGAACGCCCGCTCAGATACGTCATGCCCCACTGAGTAGCCGGCGACATGCTCCATCGCGTCTTCTTCACGGACATACTTCGCGCGCTTGCCGATGACCACAACCAGTTCCGCCTCGTAGTCCAGCTTGGTGGCCCCCCGTGGCGACACCACATCATCAAAAGGCCCGTTGAGGGCGCTGATGGCTTTGGAAAACACCATCGGTTCGTCCGGCACCTCTACCGCCATTTCCGCTGCATGATCGACGTAGTTGAAACCGATGGCCAGAATCTTGCGACTGCCCGTTACCGGTACCCCCAAGCGCGTTTCCGCGTCCACCACGGGCAGCGTATCGACCGGCACTGTAGCGAGCATTGCGAGACGAGCATCGGAAAGCTGCGCCGGGGTAATATCGTCTATGTGCGCGGAAAGATCACGAATGCGGCCTTCAGTATCAATGAGACCAGGCCTTTCCTGCCCCGGTTCACCGAAACGGACCAGGGTCAGCTCCGCCGCGTGAAGCGGTATCGCCACTGAGAACAAAAGCAGGGCCATCAGTTTGCTGCTGATGAACCGCTGGAACCACGGGACGGGAGTTCGTTCAGTCATGGAATACCTCTCTATATTCTCTACAATGTTTTCTTGAGTACTCTCCAGTCATTCCCTGTACTGGCTATACCGGGCGCTGTAGGGAAACCGCTTCAGAAGCGGAAGTTGAATCCGATGTTGGCGAAATCGCGATCGCGTTCAGTATCGTGCCCCAGACTGAAGTCCACTTCCCAGCCGCCCTGCAGATGGAAGCGTGCACCACCGGCAAAAGAAGGCGAATCCGATCCGATGGCCGCCGCTTCCAAAACGAGATCCAGCGTATCAGTATAATGGAACGTACTGGCACCACCCCAGTTTGTGCGGAAGTTGCTGTTGGCCCGGACATGAGCCATGCCAATATTCAGGTGCCAGGTCATGTTATTACCCACGTCGGCACTCCAGGGAATGTTCACATAGGTGCGCTCAAGGCGCTCCGTGCGGCGATCGTAGTGCGTGCCCAGGGTCATGGCTATGGCTCCGAAATTGCGGCCACTACCCAGAATCGTTTTCGCTTCCAGCCCGGCTCCATTGAATTCACTGCCACTGATGCTGTAGTCCAGTGGCAGGGCAAACTGCCAGCCGCCCGCGGTACCGCAGGCAGG
>PWQG01000242.1 GCA_003556835.1 Gammaproteobacteria bacterium | reverse complement strand
TCTGGCTCTGGCTCTGGCTCTGGCTCTGGCTCTGGCTCTGGCTCTGGCTCGGGCTCGGGCTCGGGCTCCGATTCAGGCGCGGCCGCTGATTCCGGCGCGGGCTCCTCGTAGGTTTCTGTCAATATGGGAATGGACTCTTCTTCCTGATCAGATGCAGGCGCTGCCTCGTCTTGCAACAAGAGGTCATCAGCATCAGCTTCCGGAACAGTCGTAGGGTGCTGCGCTTCTTCCGGCTCTTTGTGGGCACTGAGCGGCGGCTGTTCCACCTCGTCCGGCTCGGTTTCCTGGACCGGTGGTGTCTGCATCTCTTCTTGCGCGATGTCAGCCCGGGGTGGATCCACCGCTTCATGTCGACTGGCTTGCCGGGTGTCAGCACGCGATTCAGCGGCACTGGGGGCTGCACCGACAGTTGCTGCCGCTGCCGATGTTGCGGAAGCGCTCGCTGCGGGGGTGGCAGACGCTGCAGAAGTTCCGGTACGGGACGCAGCTACTTTCTTGTCGCCAGCGGATTGGCGAGATGGGCCAGGACGGCTGCCGGATGTGGCCGGACGTCGCGCTTTCTGACCACTGGCACCCTGGCGTCCCGCGGCACGTTGTTCGCGGGCGTCCTGCTCGGAGTTTTGCTGCATGACCTGGGCAAAGGAGCGCTCGACCATCCGTGCGCCACCATTGGGCAGCTCGCGCAATTCGAGCTCCTCGAGGTCATATTCGGGAATCTGGGTGTCGAGCTGAATCCGGATCTGTGAACGACGGCGCTTCAGGGCAACATGCAGACCCCTCAGAACCACTGCCACGATGGCCAGAATCAAGACCAGAATCAGCAGTTCCTGTGTCCCCATAGTGCTTCCTGTCAAAAATCCGAGATGAAAACCAGTTTACCCATGCGGTCAATGGACCGCCACCACTGATGCAGTCTACATGGCAGCCAGTTCCGCTGCCTCGTCGACGTCCACCGCCACGATGCGGGATACCCCCGGCTCGTGCATGGTCACGCCCAGCAGCTGATTGGCCATTTCCATGGTCAGCTTGTTGTGGGTGATGAAGATGAACTGCACATTGTCCGCCATTTCCTTCACCAGGCGCGCGTAACGGCCCACATTGGCATCATCCAGCGGCGCATCCACCTCGTCAAGCATACAGAATGGTGAGGGATTGAGGCGGAAAATCGAAAATACCAGGGCGATCGCGGTCATCGCCTTCTCCCCGCCCGAAAGCAGATGGATCGTGCTGTTGCGCTTGCCCGGGGGACGCGCCATGATCGCCACGCCGGTATCGAGAAGATCGTCTCCGGTCATGTCCAGATAGGCGTGCCCACCGCCGAAGACCTTGGGAAACAGTTCCTGCAGGCCCTGATTGATCAGGTCGAAGGTTTCCTTGAAGCGGGTGCGGGTCTCGCGGTCGATCTTGCGGATGGCATTCTCCAGGGTGAGCAGCGCCTTCTCCAGCTCCTCGTTCTGGGCATCCAGGTAGACCTTGCGCTCGGACTGCTGCTGATACTCTTCGATGGCCGCCAGGTTGATGGCACCCAGGCGCTGGATGCGCGTGGTCAGCTGCTCCAGCTCCTGCTCACAGGTTTGCGCATCGAGGTCATCGGGCAGGTTGTGCAGCACGGTCTCCAGGTCATAACGGCTTTCGCGCAGCTGCTCTTCCAGACCCTGCTGCTTGACCGTGTCCCCCTCGAGACGCAGGCGATGTTCCATCACCTTCTCGCGCACGGCCGTGGCCTGTCGCTCCCGCTCGTTGCGCTGCTGCTCAAGTTGACGCAGTTCGTAATCGTTTTCCTCGGCCTCGGCCTTGGCCACCTTGAGCTGGTCCTCGACCTCGAGCCGCGCCTGCAGCTTCTCTTCCAACTCCATGCGCTTCTCGGCCACGGGTTCATCGCCCTGGCCGAGTTGCTCCTCTATGGAGCGGATGCGTTCACTGGCGCGCTGTTCCTGACTGCGCATCCGTTCAATGGTGTCTTTCAGGGAGCGGATCTGGGAGTGCAGCAATTGCCCACGGGTGGCCAGCTGATGGGCATGGTCACGGTCGTGGCGTGCTTTCTGACGTGCCTGGTCCAGCTGCTCGCGAAACTCATCGCGCTCGCGCAGCAATTGTTCCTTGCGCTCGACATCCTGCTCCATGCTGTCCAGGGCCTGTTGCAGGCGTTCGCGTGCGCTGGCGGTGTTCTCCTGCTCCACCTCGAGCTGCTTCTCCAACTCCTCCAGCTCCTGCTGCAGGCGCTGGCGACGCAGATTGTTCTGTTCCTCGCGGGTCATACGGGCGCTGAGGCGGGACTTGAGCTCACTGAGCTCACGATTCTGCTGGCTGATCAGGCGCTGCACATTCTCGCGCTGGTTCTCCAGGTCACTGAGTTGCTGGCGGCATTCGGACTGCGACTCCAGAAGGGTTTCCACCCGCTCCTCGAGCTGCTCCATCTGTTCCGTTATCTGGGAGAGCTGGCCCTTGCGCTCCAGCAGGCCGGAGGTTTCGTCCACCCCCTGGCTGACCCGCAGCCAGTTGCTGCCAAGCCAGATGCCTTGGCGGGTGACAATGGACTGGCCGGCCTGGAGGCGACCGCGCGCGGCCAAGGCATCGGCCAGTGTGTCAGCGGCAAAGATGCCAGCGAGCAAGGCCGTGACCCGGTCATTGTCGGCTTGCAGTCTGTCCGACAATGGTGAGAGGCCCTGGGGAGCGCTTCCGGCAGGGGTTGCCGCTGCGGCGGTGCTGTCATCAACCAGGGCCAGCACTCCATCGGGCATTTGCGCCAGCAGTTGTTCGACCGTATCCAGGGATTCGACACAGACGGCCTGCAGGGTGTCGCCCAGGACCGCTTCCACCGCCGACTCCCAGCCCGCCTGGACCTGCACCTGCTCACCCAGGCGGGCATTGCCACTGAGCTGCTGATCGTCCAGCCACTCGGTAAAGGCCTCGTTATCGCGGCCCAGCGCCGCCTGTTGCAGGGCTTCGAGCGAGGCATGCCGGCCTTTCAGGCTCTGCAGCTCGCTGCGCGCGCCATCCAGATCCGAGGCCACCTGCTGACTGCGGCTGCGTTGCTCATCAATCTGTTCGGCCAGACGGGCATTTTCCTCTTCCTGCTCCTCACCGCTCTCTTCCAGGCGGGTGATTTCCAGGGACAGTTCCTCGATGGCTTCCTGCTCGGGATTCTCGCCCAGAGCTTCGCGCTCATCGCGCAGACGGCCCCGGCGCTCAATGCCGCGTTCGACAATTTTCTCCAACTGCTGGATGCGTGACTGCTCGACCTCGGCCACCTGCCTTGGCTCCTCGGACTCCCGGCTGAACTCATCCCAGCGCTGCTGCCAGCCCTGCATGCGCTCTTCGGCGGTCTCCAGCGCCATGACACTTTCTTCTTCCAGTTCCCGGGCCATTTCCAGCTCGGGGTTCATGGTTTCGAGTTCACTTTCCAGGGTCTGCAGGCGCTCTCGGTCAACATCGAGTTCTTTCTGCCCGCTTTCCCAGTTGCCACGTGTCTCGTCCAGGTCCTGACGCAGCTGCTTCATGCGGTCCAGGTGGTGTTCGATGGATTGCTCGATGCGGGCGATTTCACTGCCCAGGGTGTAGAACTGCCCCTGCACCGTGCTCAGGCGCTCATTGAGCCGCGAGCTCTGCTGAAAGCGCTCTTCCACCTTGGCATCGATACCACGCTGCTCGGTGATGGCCGCTTCCAGGCGCATCTCCTGTTCGTGGATGGCCTGCTTCTGCTGTATGACGTCAGCATCCAGGGCACGCCAGCGCAAGGCATTATGCTGTGCTTCAAGTTCGCGCTGTTGTGACTTGTATTCCTTGTATTTTTCTGCCGCCTGCGCCTGTCGCTGCAGGTGACTTAACTGCCGCTCCAGCTCCTCGCGGATGTCAGTGAGACGCTCGAGGTTTTCCCGGGTGCGACGGATACGGTTCTCGGTGTCGCGACGGCGTTCCTTGTACTTGGAGATGCCGGCCGCTTCTTCGATGAAGACCCGCAGCTCTTCCGGCTTGGACTCGATCAGGCGCGAAACCATGCCCTGTTCGATGATGGAATAACTGCGTGGACCCAGACCGGTGCCGAGGAAAATATCGGTGATGTCACGGCGCCGGCACTTGGTGCCATTGAGCATATAGGTGTTGCTGCCGTCGCGGCTGACCTTACGCTTGATGGAGATTTCGTTGAAGCTGGCGTATTCGCCCTTGATACGGTTTTCGCTGTTGTCGAAGATCAGCTCGATGCTGGCCTGACCGACCGGCTTGCGACCCCCGGAGCCATTGAAGATGACATCGGTCATGGCCTCGCCGCGCAGGTTCTTGGCCGAGCTTTCGCCCATGACCCAGCGCACGGCGTCAATGATGTTGGATTTGCCACAGCCATTGGGGCCGACCACAGCACAGAGATTGCTGGGAAAATTGACGGTGGTGGGGTCGACGAAGGATTTGAAACCCGCCAACTTGATACATTTCAGGCGCATGAAGGGGGACTCTGCTTGCTCACGATCCGGTGTTCGATTCCCTGTTGTCGGGAGCCTCTGACCAGGTCTGTGGCCGGCGGCTCCTTGGCTGCGGCAAGTGTATCGGATTTCGGGCCGCTTCGCACTGTGAAAATGGAACGGCGGGACGATGGCTCAGCAAGTCGATCAGAATTGTGATGCAGGATAGGGATCGGTACACTGAGATGGTTTACGGTCTGAAATCGCTGTAATAAGGAAGCACCTCGTGAAGGATTATTGTAGATGTTGATAGTGCTGTGCAGCTTTTCCTTCACTGTCCTGGCTACCGTGGCTCTGCGACCCACGGCCAGGAAGCTGGGGTTACTGGATTATCCTGGTGGGCGCAAGACCCACAAACGACCCACACCGGCGGTCGGGGGTCTTGGCATCTACACAGGCCTGCTTTTGACAGCTGTGCTGTTTGGTGGCAATGCCCTGCTGC
>PWQG01000222.1 GCA_003556835.1 Gammaproteobacteria bacterium | reverse complement strand
CAGCATGTCCAGCATCTTGTCGTAAACGGGAGCCTCGATGATCAATCGTTTGGCGGCGATGCAGCTCTGTCCCGCATTGATGATGCGTGATAACACCAGGGTGTCCGCCGCCTGCTCCAGGTCCGCGTCGGCCAGGACTATGGCGGGATCCGAGCCGCCGAGCTCCAGTACCGAGTGCTTGATTTCCGAGGCCGCAATGGAGGACACGGCCGAGCCTCCTCTTTCCGAGCCAGTGAAGGACACCGCGCGGATGCGCTCGTCGCGGATCACCGCTTCCACCTCCGGAGTTTGCAGCGGCAGGTTCTGGAAGATGCCGGCTGGTGCATTGACGCGCTCGAACAGCTCGGCAATGGCCTCGGCGCAGCCGGGCACATGCGGATCGTGTTTCATGATGCAGGTGTTGCCCGCCATCAGGGTGGGCGCCCCATAGCGGAAGGCCAGCCAGAATGGCGCATTCCAGGGCAGAATGCCGAGAATCACACCCAGTGGTTCATAGCGCACATAACTGTGCGAGGCATCCGAAGTGATGGTCTCGGTAGCCAGGTATTCTTCGGCATGGTCGGCATAATGTTCGGCGCACCAGGCGGCTTTCTTCACTTCGCCATGGGCTTCCTTTATGGGTTTGCCCATTTCCTCGGTCATCAGCATGGCGAGTCGGTCAATATCTTCATACATCAGGCGCGCAACATCCCGGAGCACACTGGCGCGTTCCGCGAAAGTGGTCTGCCGCCACTCCTGATAGGCCTGTTCGGCCGTGGAAAGCAGCCGTTCCACCTGATCGGCCTTCAGGGTCTGGACTTCCCGGATGACCTTGCCGTTGCTCGGATCAGTTGCTTTCAGCATCTTTTGCCTCCTTCTTCCGTGCCTCTTCAATCGATTCGACGTTGTCCTTCCTGTTGTCCGCGCCGCCCTCCCCGGGCTTGACCAGGAATTCCTCTTCCATGCTGAAGAAGCTTTTGCAACCACGTTCTGTGACATAAATTGTATCGCTCAGGCCGACGGTCTTGTCGCCATCCACGCCCCACATCCAGGGGATGATGTGGAAGGTCATGCCTTCTTCCAGGACGCGGAAATCGCCCTGTTTCAGGCTGATGATGTAGCCCTCGTCCCAGCTCGGGGGGAAGGCGATGCCGATGGAGTAGCCCGAGCGCGTGATCAAGCGTGCGCCGACATTGTTGTCGGTGATGATGTTGCGGATCAGGTTGTCGGCATCGGAGACGGTGACGCCGGGGCGCAACAGGCGCTTGACCTCATCCAGTGCGTGCTGCATGCGTTCCTGTGCCTGCAGCATGGAGGCGCTCATCTCGCCCAGCACCACGGTACGCATCAGTGCGGTGTGGTAACGGCGATAGCAACCACCAATTTCCAGGAAGACGTGTTCGCCCGGTTGTACCGTGCGACCTTCCCAGGTGGCATGACCGATCATGCTGCGGGGGCCGGATGCCACATACGGCATGACCGCGGGTGGCTCGCCACCGGCACGGAACATGGCATCGGAGATGGCGGCGCCGATCTCGTTTTCCGTGGTGCCCGCCACGCAGGCCTCGAAGCCCGCCTTCATGCCGGCCTCGGTGGCTTTGGCGGCTTTGTGCATCACCTCCAGTTCGGCCTTGGACTTGCAGATCCTGCCTTCCTCGACGATACCGAAGCAGTCACGCAGTTCGCCCTCGAGGAAGGTGGTGTGAATGCTGTCCTGGTGGTAGGCCGGGAAATAATAACTGTTCCGCTCATAGCCTATGCATTTGTTGTTCAGGCCGAACTCGCGCAGGGCTTCGACCAGCATCTGGATGGCGTCCCCGGTATCGGGATAGGGCCGGGTCTTTTCCACCCAGGTGCGTGCGTACACATTGGACTCTTCCATCTTGCGGGTGACCATGAACGGCTCACCCTCCAGCGGTACAACAAGAGCCTGGAAGAAAGAGTAACCCGTGGTCTGATAATCGGTAAGATACATCAGGTTTTCCGGGTCGGAGATGATCACCGCATCCAGCAGGCGCTTGCTCATGCGCTCGCGCAGTGCCGTGAGTCGGCTCATATACTCTTCATAGGGGAAGGTCATGTCGTCACGCTGTCTCATGTTTAGCCTCCCATTGCAGCGGCCAACTGATTTTCCAGGGTTTCCAGGCCCTCGTTCAGATCGGCGTCAGGAATGGTCAATGGTGGAATCAATTTCAGGACCCGTCCACCGGTGCCGCAGGCGCCGAGCAGCAGGCCATTTTCGAAACAGGCCGAGGCGACCTTCTTCGCCAGTTCACCGTCTTCCAGGTCGATGGCCTGCATCATGCCTTTGCCGCGAACCTGGAACGTCTGGTCCTTATACGAGTCGCTGATCTGCTCCAGACGTTCGCGCATGATCTTGCCCTTGCGCTTCACGTCCTTGAGGAAGTCATCGTTGTCGAAGTACTTCAGGCCCTCGACCCCGGCGACAAAGGACATGCCCTGGCCACGGAAGGTGCCGGTGTGTTCGCCCGGGCCCCAGTGCTTGTCATGTTCGGGGCGCACCAGGTTCATGGCCAGGGGTGTACCGAAGCCGCCGATGCCCTTGGCCAGGGTGATGATGTCCGGATCCAGGTCCATGCCATCAAAACTGAAGTAGTTGCCGGTGCGACCGCAGCCAGCCTGGATGTCATCGAAGATCAGCAGGGCGCCCAGGTCACGGGCCAGTTTCTGGATGGCGTGCAGCCAATCCTTGTCCGCCACATGCACGCCGCCTTCGGCCTGCAGTGGTTCGACCAGGAAGGCGGCCGGTTTTTCCAGACCGCTGGAGCTGTCCTCGTACAGGGCCCGCAGTTTGTCGACCGCGCCCACGCCGCAACCCAGGTTGCAGCCGGTGCAGCGCGTTTCACAGCCGAAAGGCTGACGCACCACATGTTCGAGTGGCACGCCGGCGGCGCCGCGGAAATAACTGTTGGCGGTGCAGGCCAGCGAGCCCAGCGTCATGCCGTGAAAACCGTGGGCGAAAGCGACCACGGTCGTGCGTCCGGTGACCTTGCGCGCCAGTTTCAGCGCCGCTTCCACGGCATTGGTGCCGGTCGGGCCCATGAACTGCATCTTGTGGTTCATGCCACGCGGCTCGAGGATGTTGGCCGCGAACTTTTCGATGAAAGCCCGTTTCGGCGTGGTGTACATGTCCAGGCTGTGGGCGATGCCATCGTTCTCGATGAATTCGATAAGCGCCTTTTTCATATTCGGGTTGTTGTGGCCGAAGTTGAGCACGCCGGCCCCCGCGAAGAAGTCGATGTAGGACTTGCCCGCTTCATCCACCTGTCGCGAATTGGAGGCTGACTGGAATACGGTCGGATACAGTCGACAATAACCGCGGATTTCGGATTCCCATTTTTCAAAGGTCTTCATTTCAGCCCCTCCTTCTGTTGAGCGTTCTGTAGGGAGTATTCAGTTGTATGTGGTTTGCCTCACGGGTTCGTGCTCAGGGGAGGCTGGCCCCCACGAGGCGGGAATAGATACGTGCCACATGCGGAATCAGTGCGTCATTGAAATCGTATTTGGCGCTGTGGCAGGGGTGATGATTGTTATTGCCATCATCAGCTCCGATCAATGCGAAGGCACCGGGTATCTCTTTCAGGTAGTAGCTGAAGTCCTCGGAGGCCATGATGGGCACTGCTGTACTTTCGGACAGCCACTGCGGACCGAATTCTCCCTGCAGTGCGTTACGGTAGAGTGCCGCTTCATTCGAGTGATTGACCGTGGCGTCATAGCGAGGAAACAGTTGTACATCACAGTTGACGCCATAGGCACCAGCCGTGGACTTGGCTACATCGGTGATCAGTTGTCGCAGCGTCTCTCGCGAGCCGGCTTCCGTTATACGGAAACTGCCCTCCAATATTGCCTCATCGGGAATCACCGTGGAGCCGCTGGGCGCGTCAAAGGAAGTGACACTGAGCACCGTAGCCTGCTGTGCGGGCAGGCGCCGACTGACAATCTGCTGCAGGGCCATGACCACGGCCGAGCCGGCCAGCACCGGATCCTGGCACAGTTCCGGCTGGCTGGCATGACCGCCGCGACCTTCCAGCACAATCTTGAAGGTGCCATTGCCGGCCATCACCGGGCCGTCGGGACAGACCGCCTGGCCGAAGGGAATGGCCGGCCAGTTGTGCCAGCCGAAAATGGCATCGACGCCTTCCAGGGCACCGTCGTCGATCATGCGTTTGGCGCCGTGACCGCCTTCCTCGGCGGGTTGAAACAACAGGGTGACCGGCCCGGGCAGGCTTGCTTCCTGCTGTTTGAGCCAGGCGGCCGTAGCGTGCAGGGAGGCGGCATGTCCATCATGACCACAGGCGTGCATGCAGCCGTGATTGTGGGAATGCCATTGCACTCCAGAGGCTTCGACAATCGGCAGGGCGTCGATGTCCGCGCGCAGGGCGATGTG
Source organism: Gammaproteobacteria bacterium (assembly GCA_003556835.1). Classification (GTDB taxonomy): domain Bacteria; phylum Pseudomonadota; class Gammaproteobacteria; order Pseudomonadales; family Pseudohongiellaceae; genus PWQG01. Next base: position 13,774 of record PWQG01000222.1, on the reverse strand, counting down.
TCGGCCCGGGCGTCCCGCAGCCAGCGTTGCCACAGTGCCGGTGTCAGCGCAAACGCGCCAGGGAATGTCCAGCTGTGTCAATTGCTGGCGGATCCGCTCGGCGGTATTGCGCTCCTGCCAGCCCAGCTCCGGGTGCCGGTGCAGGTCGCGGCGCAGTGTCACCGATTCCTCGATCAGTCTGTTCCAGTGCTGTGTGGCTGCTTGCATCAGTCGATTCTGGCCTCCTGTATCTGCGCCAACCATCGCATTACGCGACACTGGCTGGCAAGCCTTTCCTGCCTATTCAGTCCTCCGCTTCCAGCAGTACGGCGAGGTCGGCCGGTTCCAGTTCCAGTCCTTCCAGTTCTTCATTCCAGTTGGGGCCGACCATGGCGTGATCTTCGTGCATTCCGGGCAGCCAGTCAGCCAGGAAATCCTCCATGGCAATAAATTCCGTCTCATAGGCTTTCCAGTCTCCGCTGCAGTGTGAGCGTGCTTCCCCTTCTGTCGACCAGAACGGGAACACGGCGGTGTCTTCGAACTCGATCGAATCACAGATGGCCCAGCCCTCGGCGTTCTTCAGTCCCCAGATTTTCCCGCTTTCGCGGCACTGCTGTACAAAACGTTCGTAGCGTTGCTCTTCGGTCTCGTCCATGTTTTCCCTCGGTGTCATGTTGATGGTGACCGTCTGCCGGCCCAGTCTCCATGATACGCATCCCGAAGCCGCTACGGTAGATTGCACTGCCGTAACTGCGCCGCTATTCTTGTGGCATTGGGAATTGCACAGGACCATGGATTACAAGGAGTCTGCATGCCCGTGACCATCTGGCACAATCCGCGATGCAGCAAATCGCGACAAACCCTCAAGCTTTTGGAGGAGCAGGGTGTCGACCCCTATATCCGCCTCTACCTCAAGGACGCGCCCTCGGCCGATGAGATCCGCGCCGCGCTGAAACAACTGGGCCAGCCGGTCAGGGCCCTGCTGCGCAGCAAGGAGCGGGCCCTTCGCGAGCGTTTCCCCGATCCCGACGCGGCCAGCGATGAGCAGCTCATCGACGCCATGGCTGAAGAGCCAATACTGATCGAACGTCCGCTGGTGCTGACGGAGAAGGGCGCTGCCTTGGGCCGTCCTCCCGAACAGGTGCTGTCGGTACTCTGATTGCCAACGCCTGCTACCCCTGGCTGACCTGAAGGAACCGCGTTGTGAATATCCGTCTGGAAGAAATCGAATCCGCCGCACGCGTGGTAGCCAATACGGTGCGGCCGACTCCCCAGTATTGCTGGCCCATGTTGAGTGAGCGCCTGGGTACCGAGGTGTGGGTCAAGCATGAGAACCACACGCCGGTGGGGGCCTTCAAGATTCGCGGCGGGCTGGTTTACTTTGACCGCCTGTCCCTGGCCGGCCGCTTGCCGGCAGGCGTGATCAGCGCGACCCGGGGCAATCACGGTCAGTCCGTGGCCTTTGCCGCGCGTCGCTATGGCATACCGGCCACCATAGTGGTCCCAAAAGGCAATAGCGTGGAGAAAAACGCGGCCATGGGCGCGCTGGGTGCCGAGCTGATCGAATATGGCGAGGATTTCCAGGCATCCAGGGAGTATGCCGTGCAGCTGGCTGCCGAGCGCGATCTGCATATGGTGACTTCCTTTCATCCCCTGTTGGTGACGGGGGTGGCCACCTACAGTCTGGAATTGCTGCGGGCCGTGGCCGACCTGGATACGGTCTATGTGCCGATCGGCCTGGGTTCGGGCATTTGTGGCATGCTGGCTGCCCGTGATGCCCTGGGCCTGCGTACCGAGGTGGTGGGTGTGGTTTCCACGCATGCACAGGCCTATGCCGAGTCTTTCCGGCAGCACAAGGCGGTGGAGTGTCCGGTGAGCACGAAGCTTGGCGATGGCATGGCCTGCCGGACACCGGAGCCGGGCGCGCTGGAGATGATCTGGCAGGGCGTGGACCGGATCGTGTCCGTTTCGGATGCCGAACTGGCCTCGGCCATGCGGTTGTTGTTTGAATGTACCCACAATGTCTGCGAAGGGGCCGGTGCAGCCGCCACGGCGGCTGCCATGCAGGAACGGTCCCGCCTTGCAGGGCGTCGTGTTGCCGTGGTTGCGACCGGCGGCAATGTCGACCGTGACGTATTTGCAACCGTGCTACAGGGGAGTGATGACTGACACAATCAAGCCAGCCAGCCGTCCCGGTTGGGTGTTTTATTTGTCCCTGCTTATCCTGGGGGCATTTGTGCTTGTGGGCGTGGTCCTGCCGGATCAGCTTGCCCGGGGCGCCGAATTGGCACTGGCCTTCACCACGGAACATTTCGGCTGGCTCTATCTTTTCGCCACCACCGGCTTTCTGATTTTCTGCCTGGGCGTGGCGCTGTCCGACTATGGACACATCCGCCTGGGTGCCGATGGGGAAAGCCCGGAGTTTCCCTATCCGGCCTGGCTGGGCATGATTTTCTCGGCCGGCATGGGTGTGGGACTGGTTTTCTGGGGCGTGGCCGAGCCCATGACCCATTACAATGAGCCGCCCCTGGGATTGGCCGAGGGCACCACGCCACAGGCGGCCCGCCTGGGCATGCAGTACTCCCTGTTCCATTGGGGTTTTCACCAGTGGGCCAACTTTGCCGTCGTGGGCATGGCGATTGCCTATGTCCGCTTCCGACAGCAACGTCCCGGCCTGATCAGTGAGACCTTCCGGGGCAGTCTGGGCAAGCGGGTGGACGGTGGCTGGGGCCACGCCATCAATGTGCTGGCCGTGGTATCCACCGTGTTCGGGGTGGCGACAACCCTGGGCCTGGGTATCATCCAGATCAACAGCGGCCTGGGCTCGGTGGCTGGTGTCGCCTTCGGCATCGGACCGCAATTGGCCATCCTCGCCGGTGTGGCCATCGTGTTTTTGTTGTGCGCCCTGATGCCGCTGGAAAGCGGTGTGCGTTATGTCAGTGATGCCAACATGATGCTCGCGGCAGTGCTGCTGGTGTTTGTCATTTTTGCCGGGCCCACCGACTTCATCACCGCTGCCATGACCAATGCCATCGGCGACTATTTTGGCAATGTCATCGGCATGAGCCTGGTGATGACGCCCTATACCGGCGAAGACTGGGTCGAGCGCTGGACGATTTTCTACTGGGCCTGGGGGCTGTCCTGGGCGCCTTTTGTGGGCAGCTTTATCGCGCGGATCTCGCGTGGTCGCACCATCCGCGAGTTCGTCCTGGGCGTCATTGGAATGCCGGTGCTGCTCAGTGTGGTCTGGTTCTCCGCCTTCGGCGGTTCAGCCCTGTACTTTGAGCTGTTTGAATCCGCTGGCATTGCCGCCGCGGTGGATGAAGAGATCAGTTCCGGGCTGTTCCTGATGCTCGAATCACTGCCCTGGGCACAGGTGCTGGGTGTGCTGGTGCTCATCCTCATTGTGCTGTTTGTCATCACTTCGGCCAACTCGGCCACCTTTGTACTGGGCATGTTTACCGGCAAGGGAGTGCTCACTCCCAGGCCCTGGTTGCGGCTGAGCTGGGGTGTCGCCCAGGTGCTGGTGGCGGCCGTGCTCTTGATGAGTGGCGGTCTGGCCGCCCTGCAGACCATGTCCATCGTGGCGGCTTTCCCTTTCATGGTGTTGATGATTTTCATGGCCGCCTCGCTGCTGAAATCGCTGCGAAATGAGCAGCGCCAGACAGAGTTGCACCAGGCGCTGCTGCAGGAGCGTATGCAGCGCATGCTGGAGGCGCATGAAGCGGCTGGTCGGGAGCGTGAGTCCGTGCTCGGGGACCTGGCGCAGGAACCGGAGGATCAGGAAAAACCCTGATGTTCGTAGCGCGGATCTGTGGGATACTTGCGCCTTGGATCGACCGACGGAAACAACGGGAGTAGCAATGCGCGGCAGAGATATCAGTGACTGGGTACGCAGCCATCTGACCGAGATTGCCACAGCCACCATGACGGGTTTTTTTACCGCCCTGATGTTCCGCATGGGCCTGCGCATGTATTTTTCGATTGTCATGGGGCTGGCCCTGGCCTATATCGTCCGGATCATTTTTTCGCGTCAGGTGCGTGGGGCCATCATGGCCCGTGTGGCCGGTCGGGTGGTGGAAAAGCATGAGTCCACGGATGACCACAAGGACGGGCCTCGATGACAGGAAAGCAGTTGGCGCTGGTGACCGGCGCCGCCACTGGGATCGGGCGTGCCTGTGCCCTGGCTCTGGCAGAGAAGGGATATTGTGTGGCCGCTGTCTGGCGCAGTCAGCGTGAAGCGGCGGAAAGCCTGCTGGACGAGTTGTCGGGTGACGGACATGCGCTTTTCCAGGCCGATGTGGGTCAGGCAGATGCCGTGCAGAAGCTGGTGGCGGCGGTGGTGGCGTATTATGGCCGTGTGGATGCCCTGGTCAACGCCGCCGGACGCTTCAGCAATCAGGCTGTCGATGCGGCGGATTATGGACAATGGTGCCAGTCCTGGGAGGATTCACTGCGGGTCAATCTGCTCGGTCCGGTCAATCTGGCGCAACAGGTCGCACAAAGCATGATTCCCGCAGGCCGGGGTAGGATTGTCAACATCACCTCGCGGGGCGCTTTCCGGGGGGAGCCGGCAGCACCGGCCTATGGGGCGGCCAAGTCCGGGCTGAATTCCGCCAGCCAGTCCCTGGCCGTGGCATTGGCGCCACATGGCATTTCCGTATTCGCGGTGGCGCCAGGCTGGACCGAAACGCCCCAGGCATCGCCCCGCATCCATGGGGAGCGTGAAGCGGAAATTCTGGCCGACAGCCCACTGGGCCGGGTCGGCAGTCCGGACGAGATAGCCAGCCTGGTGGCCTTTCTGCTTAGCGGGAACACCGAGTACCTGACCGGGGCCATTTTTGACGCCAACGGGGCCTCTTACTTGCGAAACTGAGGACCTGCCGGTTCACGCCGGCAGGATTGAACGGGAACGGATATTGGACAAGAGCGGCTGCGCAATGCCATGCTCTGACAATCGGTACATGAGGACGTATTGTGGCGAAGACAGCAACCGAAGAGCGCATCAAGCGCCTGAAATCACACTTGCAAGAGGAAAATCCGCCGCTGGCCGAGGCCGTGGAGCACTTCCAGGCACTGGATGCCATCGCCCGCCGTCTCGGATTCCTGGCGGCTGACGACAGCTATGCGGTGCATATTTCCTGGTGGCCCGTGGTAGCGGTACTGGGGACTTTTTCCGCCGGCAAGTCCACGTTCCTGAATGAATATCTGGGCCTGCCCCTGCAGCGCACGGGCAATCAGGCGGTGGACGACAAGTTCACGGTCATCTGCTACGGACCCGATGACGAACCCAGGCAGTTGCCCGGTCTGGCCCTGGACAGTGATCCGCGCTTTCCGTTCTATCGCATCAGTGAGGAAATCGACGATGCCGGGGACGGGGATGGCAAGCGCATCGACTCTTATCTGCAGCTCAAGACCTGTAATGTCGAAGATCTGCGGGGCAAGATTTTTATCGATTCTCCCGGTTTTGATGCCGACGAGCAACGCAGTTCGACGCTGCTGATCACTGATCACATCATTGGTCTGTCCGACCTGGTGCTGGTGTTCTTTGATGCCCGGCATCCCGAGCCGGGCGCCATGACGGACACTCTCAAGCATCTGGTGGTCAATACCATCAATCGCCACGATGCCGACAAGTTCCTCTACATTCTCAACCAGATTGACAATACGGCTCGCGAGGACAATCCGGAAGAAGTGGTGGCCGCCTGGCAGCGGGCACTGGCCCAGTCCGGACTGACTGCCGGGCGCTTCTACCGGATCTATTCGGAAGAGGCCGCGGCACCGATCGAAGATGATCAGGTCCGCGAGCGCATGCGTGCCAAGCGGGACGAGGACCTGGGCGACATCAAGAGCCGTGTCCGGCAACTGGATGTGGATCGGTCCTACCGGGTCATCGGCCTGCTGGAGCATAACGCCATGCATCTGCGTGATGTGCTGATTCCCAGCCTGATCGAGTTCCGCCGGCTTTGGCTGAAGCGTGCGCGTTGGGGCAGTGGCGCGTTGCTCGGTGCTCTACTGATCGTTTTTGCGTGGTGGAGCCTCAGTGCCGGTGCCTGGGACGGTTTCCGCTTCCAGCCATTGGTCAACCTGGCGCCAATCTGGCAGTTGGTGGCGGGTATCGTGGTGCTGGCCGGTTTCGGCTTCCTGTTCTCGCGCATCCGCAGCCTGGCAGGGAGTAGCGTGCTTGCTCGTATCCGCAAGGATGAGAGTCTGGGCGAGGATCGTGAGCCTTTGGCCATGGCCTTCGAGCGCAATATTGCATCCCGTTGGCAGACTTTTTCCGCCAGCCGACCGGCTGGCTGGTCCACACGTACCCAGAAGAAGTTGGACAAGCTGATCGCCAATGCCGATGTCTTGGTGCAAAAGCTCAATGATCGCTTCACACGCCCTTCGGGGTCAGCAGAGGAATAGCGTCGGGGGGGGACTAGATGGAGTCATTCGGCCAGTCAATGCAGGCACTTTCTGCATTTCTCTGGGGCCCCCCGCTGATCACACTCTTGGTCGGCGGTGGTGTTTTCTTCGCGATCTACAGCCGCATGCGCCCCTACCGTTACTTCGGCCATGCCATAGCCATCCTCCGTGGCAAGTATGACGACAAGCACGACCCGGGTGATATCACCCACATGCAGGCCCTGTCGGCGGCCCTGTCCGGCACCCTGGGGCTGGGCAATATCGCCGGGGTGGCCGTGGCCATCGCCCTGGGCGGACCTGGCGCGGTGTTCTGGATGTGGGTCACCGCCGTGGTGGGTGTTGCCACCAAGTTCTTCACCTGCACCCTGTCCATCATGTATCGCGGCAAGGACAGCAACGGCAACCTGCAGGGTGGGCCGATGTACATCATCCGCGAAGGCCTGAGCCGGCGTTGGCGCTGGCTGGCGGTGTTCTTCTGCCTGGCCGGGCTGGTCGGCACACTTCCCATTGTGCAGATCAACCAGCTCACCCAGATCATGCGCGATATCGTTTTTGTGCCAGCCGGCATCGTTGATCCCGATAATCACTTCAGCTTCGATCTGCTCTTTGGCATGACCATGGGGGTTCTGGTGGCTGGTGTCATTTTTGGTGGCATCCAGCGGGTCGGTTACGTCGCGGCACGCCTGGTGCCTGCCATGGTGCTGCTCTACATGACGCTGACCTTGATCGTGCTGGGCAATCACCTGCCCGAGCTGACCGGCTATCTGCTATTTATCGTGCGCGACGCCTTTACAGCCGAATCGGTTGGTGGCGGGGTGATGGGCATGATCACGATCGGCGTGATGCGTGGCGCCTTTTCCAACGAGGCCGGCGTGGGTACCGAGGTGATGGCCCACGGCGCCGCCAAGACCAAGGAACCGGTGCGTGAAGGCCTGATTGCCATGATGGGCCCGGTGATCGATACCCTTATTGTCTGCACCTGCACGGCCCTGGTGATCCTGGTGACCGGCGTGTGGGAAAGCACCGAAGCCAACGGCGTCACACTGACCGCCATGGCTTTCGGCGAAGTGTTCCCGGGTCGCTTCGGTGCCTATGTCATCGCCTTCATTGTGCTCGTTTTCGCCACCAGTACCATGTTTACGTTCTGGTACTACGGTGCCAAGTGTCTTGGATACCTGATCGGCGCTGGACGGCAGCATGTCTACAAGTATTTCTACGTGGTACTGGTGGTACTGGGCGCCGTGGTGTCACTGGAAGCGGTGTTCGGTCTTCTGGACAGTGCCTATGCCCTGATGGCATTTCCCACCATGACTGCCACGCTGCTGCTTGCGCCCAAGGTGATAGCGGCTGCCAGGGACTATTTTGCCCGGGTGGATGCCGAGAAGGCGGATCGGGCCAATGAGTGAGGAATCACAACGGCCGTTTTCCCAGGCCTGTGAAAACAACCGCGGCCCGATCCTCGAGGTGCTGGAGCCCAGGCTGCGAAACTGTCGCAGTGTGCTGGAGATTGGCAGCGGTACGGGGCAGCATGCCGTGTACTTCGCGGCGCAATTGCCGCAGCTGGTCTGGCAGACCAGCGACCTGCCGCAGAACCATCCGGGCATACACCAATGGCTGGCCGACTATCCGGGCAACAACCTGCGCCCACCGCTGAGCCTGGACATGGCCACATGGCCCTGGCCTGTAACTGAAGTGGATGCCGTGTTCACGGCCAACACCTTCCATATTGCCGCCTGGACCGAAGTGCTGGGCATGCTGGATGGTTGTGCCCGGGTCCTGCCAACGGAAGGTCAGTTGATCGTCTACGGTCCCTTCAATGAGAAGGGCGAGTACAGTAGCGAAAGCAATGCCCGTTTCGATCAGTATCTGCGACAGAGCGCAGCCCACCAGGGCATACGTGATCGGCAAAGGGTGGCGCAGGAGGCCCTGATCCGGGGGCTGGAATTGCAGGAAACCATTTCCATGCCGGCCAACAATTGTTGCCTGGTATTTCGTCGAATCGAGGAGAGCCAGTGATGTGTGATGATCATACCGTCAAGGACAATGAAAAATTCGCGAAGCGGGGCCGGGGTATCAGCCGGCGACAGTTCAATACCCTGGCGGCTGGCGCGGCCATGGCAACGATCCTGCCGCCGGTGGCCAATGCCCAGCAGATCACGGAGCAGGATGTGCGCATCAGCACACCTGATGGCGAGGCGGATTGTTATTTTGTGCACCCGGCCAGCGGCAGTCACCCGGCGGTCCTGGTCTGGCCCGACATCCTCGGCCTGCGACCCACCTTCCGGGCCATGGGTCGCCGCCTGGCCGAATCGGGTTTTTCCGTACTGGTGGTCAATCCTTTCTATCGCAGTGCCGAGTCGCCGGTGGTGCCTGAAGGGGCCAGCTTCCAGGATCCGGATGTACGCCGCATTGTCATGCCTCTGGCCGGCGAGCTGGATGCGGAAACCCATTTCACCGATGCCCGGACTTTTGTCGATTGGCTTGACGAACAGTCGTCGGTGGACAGCAACCGGCAGATTGGTACCCAGGGTTATTGCATGGGTGGTCCGATGGTCATGCGCACGGCTGCGGCGGTGCCGCATCGGATCGGGGCCGGTGCTTCCTTCCACGGCGGTGGTCTGGCCACCGATGAGCCGGACAGTCCGCATCGCCTGATTCCCAATATGGACGCCGACTTCCTCATTGCCATCGCGGAAAACGATGACGAGCGTGATCCGGAGGCCAAGACCACCTTGCGTGAATCCTTCCTCAATGCCGGTCTTTCGGCCGAGATCGAGGTTTATGAGAACGCCATGCACGGCTGGTGTGTGCCGGATTCGGCCGTCTACCACGAGGAGCAGGCAGAGCGGGCCTGGTCGCAGCTTTTGAACCTCTATCGGAATGCGCTGATGGTCTGACGGGAGTGTGACATGCGGGGTTTCCTGACGGGTCTGGTGCTGTTGCTGTTCAGTCTTGCGTTGCAGGCTGACGAGCGGGCTGTTGATCGCAGCGGATTCGGGGAGGGGCCCCTGTGGACCGCATTGACCGACTTCGAGCAACGCACCCTGGACGCCTTCCCGCAGGCACAGCAGGGTGATGCCGAGGCCCTGTTCGCCCTGTACCTGCTTGCCTCCGGTGAGGTGCGTACGGAAGCCGGATTCAGGCAGCACCGTGAGCAGTTCACTGCCCGGCTGGAGGAGATTGATAGCCGGGTGTCGGGTGTCACGGATGAACGTGAGCTGGGCCGGGAATTGCTCGACGCCATGCATGCGGTCTACCTGAGTGGCCGGATCGCCGGTGGTGACGGTCTGCTGGCCAGCTATGATGCCGATCAGAGTCAGCTCAGTCGGGTGCTCACCGATGGTGTCTACAACTGTATAAGTTCGTCCCTGCTCTATATCAGCCTGGCGCAGCGCTACGGCCTTTCCACTCGCGGCGCCCTGCTGCCTTCCCACGCCTTTGTCGAACTGCTGCTGTCGGACGGCACGATGGTGGAAGTGGAAACCACCGCCGAGGACGGATTCGCCGTGCAGCGTGATGCCTCGCAATACGGCGAAGCGGACCAGGAGTGGTTTGAGGAGCGTGACCTTGAAGTGCCCAGTTTTCAGGATTATCTGGAGCGCACTATCGTCAGCTCGGCGGAACTGGGTCTGGAGAACATGTGGAACCAGCATGCCTCGCCCGAGCGTATGAGCTATGCCGACCGGATGCGCCTGGCTGAAATTCACGGACATCTGCGGCCGCAGGATCATCAGGCACAAAAAAACCGGCTGATCTTCTATACCCGGGAGTTTGAATTCCTCCACGAGCAGCAGGATGAAGCGGCGCTGCTGGCCCTGTTTGAGTTGGTCGGGCCCTATCTGGATCGCATGGATCGTCTAAGCGAGACCCGGGAGGAGGCCGCGCAGGACAGTGAATTCCGTAATCTGCTGGCCTGGAACCAGGCAGCCCGGGCCAATGTGCTGATGAGCGGAGATCGTCCGGGTGAGGGCTTGCAGATTGCCCGTGGGCAACTGGATACGCTGGACGAACATGTCACCGAGGCCGACCGTGTCCGCAATAACCTGTACCTGGCCCTGGATGCCTATGCGCAGCGCCGCGCCTCGCAGCGAGCATTCAGTCGGGGGCGGGAGGCCTTTGACGGGTTGGAAACCGAGTGCGCCGGTCACCCGGCTTGCGAGGGTGCCCTGACCCGGCTTTACGCCGCCTGGGCGCAAAACTACTGGTCCATGAGTGAGTGGTCCAGCGTGGTCCGGGTCTACAGCGAATACCTGTCCCTGTCCCTGGATAGCCTGGAAGAGTCGGTGCTTCGGGGAAATCTGGCCGCCGCCTTTGTCAACTGGGCCAACCGGGACTGGTTTGATGAGGACCGCGAACAGGCCATGGCACATCTGCAGCGCTGTGTCGAGCAGCTGCCGGAAGCGCAGGTCTGTGCCTCGCGCCTGCAGGAGATGCAGCGCGTTTACTGATACTTTTACTGCGTGGCCAACTGCCAGTGTGTGTCGCGGGACTCCAGGGTGTACTGCTCCGTCATGGGAAAACCCGGCGCCCGCAAATGGTCCAGGCGGGGATCGAACTCAATGCGGGTGGCGTAACGCGGCTCGGTGGCCGAGACCGAGCCGGCCACCAGGCTGCCGTACAGGTACAGGGTGCCGCTATGCGCTGAGCGGAAGCGACGGACACTGAAGCGGCGGGGCGCATAGATGGCCGCATCAATGTGCAGGTCTCCGGGGCCGGTAACATCCCCCGCTGCGACCTGCACCGTATGATCACTGATCAGGCTGAGCAGGTCGGTGGTCTCCGGGTTGTGACGGGGATCGTCGGCATAACGCAGGTTGCCGGTTATGGTAATCATTCGCGGGGCGTAGACCACGATCTGACCGCGGACCTGACCTTGCACGAATAACTGGGCGCCATCTTCACCGATCAGAAACTGGGGCCCCGGACTGCCAGCTTGTTGCCCGGCAATCGCCGCGTCCGGCCCATGGCGCCAACTGAAGCCGCCGTCGGCGTGAAATTCCACCCATGTGTCTTGAGCAAACACATGTTGCGCAGTCTCTACCTCCGTAGCCTCCTGCTGCGTTGTCCGCAGATATTCGTCACGTAGACCCTCGTTAACCAGCGCAATGCGTCTGGCCCGGGTTTCAAGGCCGCCGGAAAATATCCCGGAACGCATCAGTGCGCGGGCACCGGGTACCACGGTGGCAATGCTTACCAGGCCGTCGAAGGCCGGGGCCGTGAAGCGCGAACGATCGATGTTGAACGCAGTATTGGAATGGAAGCGACCGATCACCTCGTCCTGTGAAAGATACACATCCTGATCCCATTGATTGATGAATTTGGCGTAGTGGGAAAAGGGCAGGCGCCGCAGGGAGGCCCGGCTGTACAGCTGCTGTCCGTCGCGCTCGGTACGTATCTCGACCATCTGTCGCTCCATGCCCGTGGCTGAATCGGCCCGGCTGTGACGGATCTGTGCCTCGTATTCGCGACCCTGGTGTTCCCATTGCAGAATCCGCTCGTCACCGGCCAATGTATTGTCGTCATCCAGCCATTGCTCTATCTGCTCTGCAATCATATCCTGCTCGCTACCCGGCATTTCCAGCCTGGTGACATCCATCTGCCAGGGCTCCGGTGCCGTGACCCCGGCGGTGACGTCCACGGCCTCCTGCGCTAAGGGAGAATCCACGTTTACCCTGAAGTCGGCATTGAAACGGCTCAGGGCCAGATGCTGCGCCGGGTCGGCGGAGGCGGGGCGAGGCATGGCCTGGGGCAGGGGTGTCGGAGGACGCGCGGTTTGCCCGGGCGCGGCAGGCCTGCCTGGTTGTTGTGCTGTGGCAGGTTCCGTGGCCGGGTTGGCCCTGTCAGCGGGCGACGGCTGCGACGATGCTTCGTACATGCCGGATAATGTGACGCTCAGGGCGGATGTTGCGGCTCTGCTGTCGGAGGAAGCGCCATTCCAGGCGAAAAGCAGGCCAGCATGCAGGATGATGGAAACCACAATCGCTGGCAAAAGGGGACTACGCCCTGGGGCGGGCCTGCCGACTGCTTCTGTAGCTGGTGCGGTTTCGTGCAGCATGGCCGACCTTGCCGGGCAAGCGTGCGTGGAATGAAGATTACAGCATATAGTATGATCCGGTGGAAATCGATAAGGGTAAAGGGTGAAGCGTTGAAAACCTGGTTGGATGGCGGCCGCGCCTTGTACGTGCAAGCTCCACTGTCCGGCCTGGCGCGCAGCTGGCGACGGCTGACACGTCGCCTGCGGGGCAAGAAGGCGCGGGGTCTGCAGCCGATCACACTGCCCCGCGTGTCGTGGCGGAATCTCACGCGCCGGCGGATGGTGCCGCTGCGCGAGACAAATAAAGCCAATGGCAACGTGCGTTCCAGCGAGTTGGCCATCCTGTCCCTGCTTGCCGCCGATTGTCGCGCGGACAGCCTGGTGTTCGAGATCGGCACCTTCGATGGGCGGACCACCCTCAACCTGGCCTTTTCCGTGCCTGACGGGTGTCGCGTATTGACCCTGGACCTGCCTGCCGATGTGGAGTCCGCTTTGCCACTCGATGCGGGAGAGCGGCATATGGTGGACAAACCGGTATCCGGTGCCCGCATTGACCGCTACCGTGGGACACATCCCGAGGTCACGGACCGTATCGAGCAGCACCTGGGGGATTCGGCCCGTTTTGATTTCAGTCCCTGGTACGGCTGTTGTGACCTGGTCTTTGTGGATGCCTCACACGCCGCGCCCTATGTCCTCTCCGATTCCCGCCAGGCGGTGAAATTGCTGCGTCCCGGTGGGATGCTGGTCTGGCATGACTATGGCATCTGGGAAGGCGTGACACAGGCCCTGGAGGAGCTGGACAGGGAAGAAATTCCGGGTATCCGTGCCATTGCCGGCACCAGTCTGGCCTGCTGGCGCAAGCCGGATTGACTTGACAGCCGCGCGGCAAAAGTACATGTTTGCCGTCTCACTGTTCCGCGCCAAAGCGGTCCGGGACGCAGCTTTTTTGCAGTTCATCGAGGTGATCAATGGATAAGAACAAATCGATTTTCAGCGCTGTTTCCGCGCAGGGCTTCCTGATGGCAGCAGGCCTGGGCGCGGCTGTGCTCGCAATGGCGCCGGGCGTTGCCCTGGCCCAGCCGGGTGCAACCGCTCCCGCCGAGCATGCTGAGGTGGAGCCGATCAACCACCTGCCCAATCCCTACGAAACCGTCCGTGACTGGGGCACGCTGCCCGACGGGCGCAACTGGGGCTCGGTCAGCGCCGTGCATGTGGACATCGATGGCGTGCACATCTGGGCCGGCGACCGTTGCGGTGCCAACACCTGCGCCGGGTCGGACGTGGATCCCATCGTCAAGCTCGATCCCGATGGCAATGTGGTGCAGAGCTTTGGCGCAGGTCAGATTCTCT
>PWQG01000207.1 GCA_003556835.1 Gammaproteobacteria bacterium | reverse complement strand
ATTACATGGTAAGGATGATGGATGTGGTACAGGCGACCTTTGTCCCGCAGGAGCTGCTCGAACTCCTCGCGGCTCCATGGCTGGCTCATGTTTCTGACTCCGTTTCGATTTTGCGGGCATTGCGGGGATTGCGGAACAACAAGGGGCGGCTCTCCGTCTCGCTCACCTGCGCCTGCTGCACGGCTTCCTCGATGAGGTGATGGTCCGGGGACAGGCTGCAGACCGGATCGGCAGCCCGCTCATCGCCAGTCAACAGGAAGGCCTGGCAGCGACAGCCGCCCAGGTCGATTTCACGTTCGGGACAGCTGCGGCAGGGCTCCTTCATCCAGTCAGTACCGCGAAAGCGATTGAACAATTGCGAGTCGTGCCAGATCTCTCCCAGGCTGTGCTCGCGCACATTGGGAATATCCAGCCCGGGAATGACGTGGGCGCTCTGGCAGGGCAGTACATTGCCCTCCGGGGTTACGGTCAGGAATGTGGTGCCCCAGCCGTTGCTGCAGCGTTTTGGCCGATCTTCATAATAGTCCGGAGCCACGAAGAACACTTTCATGCGATCTCCGTGTTGCTCGCGGAAGGCATTGGTTTCGCGCTCGGCTTGACCCACTTGCTCACGTGTGGGCATCAGTTGATCGCGGTTGTGCAGAGCCCAGGCGTAATACTGGGTGTTGGCCAGCTCGACAAATTCTGCGCCCAGTTTATGAGCGAGTTCCAGGAAGGGGGCGACCTGGTGGATATTGTGGCGATGCAGGACAAAGTTCAGTCCCAGGGGAATGCCGGCTTCGATTACGGCCCGGGTCATGTCCATTTTCTGCTGGAAACTGTCACTGCCGCCAAAGCGTTCATTGCTGGCCTGGTCCGAACCCTGGAAGCTGATCTGGATGTGATTGAGACCCGATTCGCGGAAGGCGCGGATTTTGTCATGGGTCAGCCCCAGGGCCGAGGTGATCAGGTTGCAATAAAAGCCCATTTTCCCGGCTTCGTGTATCAGCTCCGGCAGGTCCTTGCGCACCAGGGGTTCGCCACCGGAGAAGCCCAGCTGCACGGCGCCCAGTGCACGCGCCTGGCGCATGACGTCCAGCCACTGTTCGGTGCTCAGTTCCTGTTTGCGCGACTCGGGGAGTTGCAGGGGATTGGAACAATAGGGGCATTGCAGGGGGCAGGCATAGGTCAGTTCGGCCAGCAGCCACATGGGAATTGCGTCGGTCATGGTCAGCCTCGTGGCAGGGTCAGTTGTCGATCTGAATCCATTCCTGTTGCTGTGCTTCCTGCAGAAATTCGCGTACATCGTCAGGCAGGCCCTCCGCGTCGGGATAGGCCTGCTGCAGTTCCTCGATCAGATCCCCCACGGTGCGGGGTGACTGGCAGCGCTTGAGGATTTCGGTGGCAGTGTCGCTCAGTTGCACCAGGCCCTCGGGGTAGAGCAGCACATGACAGTTCTGTGCGGGCTCCCATTGCAGCCGGTATTGCGGATTGATTCTGATCTGTTGTGTGTCCTGCATCATAGCCGGATGTCCATGCCGTCAAAGGCCACTTCTATGCCTTCCCGGTCCAGGATGCGGCGCTGCTCCGAGTCCTCGTCGAGGATCGGATTGGTGTTGTTGATGTGTATCAGCACCTTGCGTGGGTAGTTCATGGGCCGCAGTACCTCGATCATGCCAGTCTCGCCTGACTGCGGCAGATGCCCCATGTCGGCTGCTTTCTTTTCTCCCAGACCGACACTGGCCATCTCATCTTCCTGCCAGAAGGTGCCATCGACCAACAGGCAGTCGGATTGCTCCATCAGCTCACGGGTGGCCTCGGTCAGGTTGCCCAGTCCCGGGGCGTAGAACAGTCGCTTGCCGCTGTGGCTGTCGGTCACCAGGACGCCGATATTGTCGCCCTTGTGTGGATCATGCCGGTGCGGGGAATAGGGCGGTGCCTTGCCTTCCACGGGAATGGCGCGAAACTGCAGGCCGCTGATGCCCGGGATGCTGAAGTCACTGCCATCCAGCGGTATCGGGTTGTGCTTGAGGCCGCCGTTCCAGTGCTCCAGCATGCGGAACAGGGGGAAGCCGGTGCTCAGGTCTTCATGCACCATGTCGCTGCACCACACTTCATGCGGACAGCCTTCGCGCAGCATCAGCAGGCCGGTGGTGTGGTCGATCTGGGAGTCCATCAGCAGGACGGCACGAATGGCCGAGTCGCGTTCGCTGCGCGCCGGTTGCAGTGCAGGAAACTCGGCGATCTGGGTCAGGATGTCGGGGGAGGCGTTGAACAGCACCCAGTTTTCGCCATCGCCAGAGACGGCAATGGAGGACTGGGTCCGTCGTTGGGCCCGGATGCTGCCGTCGCGGACGCCGCGGCAGTTACGGCAATTACAATTCCATTGCGGGAATCCACCGCCAGCAGCGGCTCCCAATACATGCACGAACATGCTTGCTCCTCGGCACAGGGGATTTCAGCTTGTGTTTTTCGCGGACAGGAAGGTACTGCGGGGTTTCCGGTCACCAGGATTGAACCGGGAACCGAAAAGGTAGACAGCCCGGGCCGCAGTCCTGCAACCCGTTGCTGTCCGTCAGACTATCCGTTACACGCTCTTGAAATACATGGTGATTTCGAAGCCCAGACGGATGTTCTTGTAGGTCGGCTTGGTCCACATGGGGGGTATCCTCCACTTTGATTATGATGTTGTGTTGCTGCCGTGCCAATAGCCCGGCAGTTCCTGACATTAGCACAGCGCCGGGGAAATGCAAATCCTCCAGTCGCATGTCAACTACCACAGAACGCGCCGGTAGAAGGCCAGTTCACTCTCAAGGGCCCGGATCTGGTTCTCCGGTTTGCGGAAGCCGTGGCCTTCGCCCTCGAACAGGATCAGTTCACTGTCGGGATTGCGCTGCTTGAGCTCATGGTAGATCCGTTCGGACTGATTGGGCGGGACCACGCGGTCTTCGCTGCCCTGCAGGAACAGCACGGGTGCCTGGATGCGGTCGATCTGGTGGATGGGCGAGCGTTCCCGGTACAGTTGCTCGGCTTCGGGCCAGGGGCCGATCAACTGGTCCAGGTAGCGTGATTCGAATTTGTGGGTGTCGGCGGCCAACAGGCTCAAGTCGCTGACGCCATATTGGCTGGTGCCGGCACTGAACAGGTCACTGTGGACCAGGGCCGAAAGCACGGCATAGCCTCCGGCGCTGCCGCCTCGGATCACGATACGCTGTGGGTCCACCCGATCCTGCTCGATCAGCCAACGCACGCCATTGATGATGTCCTCGACGTCCACCACGCCCCATTGGCCATACAGTCGATGGCGATAGCGGCGTCCAAAGCCGGTGCTGCCCCGGTGGTTGACGTCGAACCAGGCAAAGCCCCGGCTGGTCCAGAACTGGATGGCGGGGTTGTAGGCGGTCCGGGCGCAGCCGGTGGGGCCGCCGTGGATGGCAACGATCAGCGGAGGACGCTGACCTTCGGGCGCCTGGTGTTCTGGATTGCAGGGGCTGTAGAAGATGCCCTGTGCCTGTTCTTCGTCCCCGGTGGGGAAATATTCCGCACTGCCTGTGGAGACCGCTTCGGTCGGGAGGCGGGCATCACTGTGGCTCTGCACGAGGATATTGGCCGACTGTCCAGCGCCGGTAAGGGCGATGATGGCGCTCGTATCATCACGCCGACCGACCACGGCCAGGGCTTGCCCGTCGCGCCACAGTGCCGTCTCGATTGCGCCCTGTCCACGAAGCAGGGTATTGATCTCGCCGGAATGGCTGTCGGCGATGACCAGATCGCTGAAGCCGTCACGGATCACAGTCAGCAGCAGGCGGTGTTCGTCAATCACGGCCATCTGACGGTTGCCTGCCTGCCAGGGTGGGCTGCAGCACTCGGCTTCCAGTGTCAGGACCTGGCTGGCTTCGGGGTGCTGATGCTGCAGCGCCTCCCGGGAAACCCGCCAGGGTGTCCACCAGTTGTCCCGGTCCGAGATCAGATACAGGTCTCCATTGTCGGCGAATTGTGGCTGGACCAGGGCGCTGTTGTCCTGGCCCTGCAGTTGTCGCCAACGCTCGGGCTGACCGTGTTTGTCCAGCTCGGCGATATGCAATGTGCTGCGGTCCCAGGGCATGTCCGGGTGATCCCAGCTGAGGCAGACCAGCAGGCGTCCGTCCGGCGAGAGTTGCGGTGAACTGACAAAGTCGCTGTCCGCGAACAGGATTTCGCCCTCGCCACCCCGTGCGGGGTCGATGCTGACCAGTGTGTTGTGCACCTTGCCCGTCTCCCGGTGATCTTCGCGTACCGCGATCAGGCGCTTGTGGTGCGGGTCGAACAGGGGTTCCACATAACGGAGTATGGCATCGTCCAAGGCGACGGTGATGGCCTCCGGCAAGCGGATACCCGGTCGGGCGGGGTCGAATGCCTGGCGATAGAGGCGCTGGTCCGTGAAATCGACATAGAAGACGGCATCGTCCGAGCTTGTGTAGGGCAGGCCGCCGTATTCATGGACCCGTGAACGCAGGTTGAAGCCCTTGGGGGTGATCCGGTGGCTCCTGTGCTTGTGGTCGAGAAACATCAGCGCCTGAGCGTTGCCTTCTGCGGGCTGGCTGAGCAGGTAGAAGTGGCCTCCGCCGGGTGCCGGGCGCAGCTGACTGATCTGTTCGCTGCGACTGAATACTTTTTCCGCGTCCAGGAGGGAGGCCCAGTGGCCGTAGGGTTGTTCTTTCTTCTGTCGGGTCATGGGATTGTGTTGTGCTCCGGTTGCCGGTGATCCAGTGGCTCATCCGGTTGCTGCTGGGCATGGGACGGCCAGGGTAAGGAGTGAGAGCATAACGATTGTGGCCATAGTTTTGCCAGTGATACGGGCCATCACTGGCATGGGCGGGGGGAGCTGCGGTCAAGTGCCTGCCTGTTGTCAGGCGCGCCGGGCGGCCGCCTCCAGGGCCTTTTTGCGCAGTTCCTGCGCTTGCTCGCTGAACTCGACCGGATACGGCGTGGAGGCTTTCTCCAGCGCCCGCAGCGGT
>PWQG01000073.1 GCA_003556835.1 Gammaproteobacteria bacterium | reverse complement strand
TCGGTGTTGCAGGTGGGTAACTTCCTGTTCGGCCGGCCGGCCCGTATTACGGCGACGGCGCGTCCGGGGCGTGGACAGGTGGTGGATATTGAAAGGGAAGCCAAGCTGGGAGGCCCCTTGCACACCAAGGCGGTCATGATCCTGTCCCGCTTTCTGGGCAATCGTTATGCACCGGATGAGGTGTTGTCGTTATCGGCCAGTCTGGCTTTTGAGCAATCCTACGGAGGTATCGAGGGGGATTCGGCCTCTGTGGCCGAAGTCTGTGCCCTGGTTTCCGCCATTGCAAGACTGCCACTGCGACAGAGATTCGCGGTTACCGGCTCGATCAACCAGCATGGCGAGGTGCAGGCTGTGGGCGGCGTGAATGAGAAGGTGGAAGGTTTTTTTCGCGTCTGTCTGGATGCCGGTGGCTGTAACGGCCAGGGTGTACTGTTGCCGGAAGCCAATGTGCGTAACCTCATGTTGGCGCCAGAGGTTCGGGAAGCGGTCCGGGCCGGTACGTTCCATATCTATGCCATCAGTACGGTGGACCAGGCGCTGGAGCTATTGAGCGGCCAGCCCGTCGGAGAGCAGGATGAATCCGGAAACTGGACAGCGGGTAGCATCAATGATCGGGTGGTGCAGCGGCTACGCGGATTCACCAGCAAGATCCGCAAGAGTGACGATCGCGATGCTGAGGAGGCACGGTGATGAGCGTCACTGCAGCCCGGGTGTTCGCTCTGCTGGATTCCTCCGCTCCCGGCAGGGCGGCGTTGCTTGCGGCCGTCGCGTTGGCTGCCCGGCGATCGGCGTCCCTGCAAGCACTCTATGTTGAGGATGAAGCTCTGCTGCGCTCTGCCGCTTTTCCTTTCTGCAGCGAACTCGATGCGGTGACCGGTCGCCCCCGGCCCCTGGATGTCACCATGGTGGAGACGCGTATGCGCCGTGAAGCCGAGCAGGTTCGCAGCGCACTGGAGCAAGCGGTGCAAGAGCATGCGGTCCAGCACCAGCTTGACGTGGTGCGTGGTCTGGTGGTGCGCGAGGCATTGGAGCGGGCACATGGCAGCGATCTGCTGGTCATTGGTCGGACCAGTGCGACACGGGCCTTCTCGACAGGCATGGGGACGAGTTGCAGGCGTATCGTGACACAGGCAAGTTGTCCGGTGCTCGTGTGGAACGGAGATACACATTCCAGGCCTGGGCGATTGCTTCTGGTTGCTGATCCGGAAGCACGTTTGAGCGACGTGTCGAACCGGAGCATATCGATGCTGACTGACTGGCTGCGCGAGAGGGGGCTTGTCCGGGAAGTTCAGCAGATGCCGGAGCTGCCGCCAGGGCGTCTGTTGCGCCTGTTGGAGAGTGGTGAGCATAGTGCCATGATATTGCCCCGACACCTCCTGCAACGCTTCCCTGAGGCGGAAATGCGCCGCCTCGACCGCGTCGACATTCCAGTACTGGTGGTGCCCTGAGAGCGGTCCGTGTTCAACGCTCTGTCTGATCGGCCATGCGCATGGTGGCCCGCAACAGGGCATCGATGATGCCCGGTTCTCCGGATGAATGACCGGCTTCGCGTATGATCTGCAGTTCCGACCCCGGCCAGGCCTGGTGCAACGCATGGGCGTTGTCCAGTGGACAGATGGCATCATAGCGACCATGTACGATCACTCCGGGAATGTCTTTCAATTGATCGGCATCATCCAGTATTTGCCCGGGTTCGAGGAAAGCGTCGTTGACGAAGTAATGTGCCTCGATACGGGCCAGTGACAGCGCGCGATGGGGATCGGCAAACGCCTCGACCACGGCGCTGTTGGGTTTCAGGGTGGCACAACGCCCTTCCCAGATCGACCAGGCTTTGGCCGCTCCCATCTTCTCCAGCTCGTTCTCACTGGTGAGCAGGCGGTAATAACTGGTTATGATCCGGTCCCGGTCTTCTGCAGCCAGTGGTCGGATGAAGTCCTCCCAGTAATCCGGGAACAGTCGCCGGGTGCCGTATTGATAGAACCACTGCAGATCTTCCTGGCGACACAGGAAAATCCCACGCAGGATCATGCCCAGCACGCGCTGTGGATGGGTCTGGGCGTAGACCAGGCTGAGTGTGGAACCCCAGGAGCCGCCGAACAGCAGCCAGCGATCCACACCAAGTTGCTTGCGAATGACCTCCATGTCCTCAACAAGGTGCTGGGTGGTGTTCTGTTCCAGATTGGCATGCGGTCGTGATTGCCCCGAGCCCCGCTGGTCAAACAGGATGATGCGATAGCGGGACGGGTCGAAGAAGCGGCGATCGTGCGGCGAGCATCCCGCACCAGGACCGCCGTGGACAAACAGCACGGGAATGCCATCCGGATTGCCGGATTCCTCCACATACAGCTCATGCGGCGCTTCGACCGGAATGTGGAAGCTCTCGTTGGCGGCCAGTTCCGGATACAGTGTGAACATCGCTCAGTCCTTGGTGCGGGGTGTGCAGCGTGGCTTCAGAACTCCACTCATACGGGCCTCGCCAGTGGTTACTGCGGATCCGCCCGCAGGCCGGCGATCTCTGATGGAGTCGCCTTGAGTGCATTGGCGATCCGGTCGAAATAATCGATTTCGAATTCGCGCACGTAGTCATCGGTTTTGATGACGGCGATCAGGGATTTGAGGATGAGGATGCGATCCCCGTCATTGAGTCTCCTGGTGGCCTGGGCCAGGTAGCGGTCGAGTGACTGTCGTTCGAATATGGCCGATTGAGCTGCTGTCTGTATGTCCGAGGCGCTGATGTCTTCGCCGGTGACTTCGGCCAGAATTTTCTGTGCCGTACTGATCTCCACTGGATCGACATGCGTGTCAGCACTGGTCGCGCGGGCCAGCACCATCAATAACACTTCCTTGAGCAGCTGTTTGCGATCGGCGTCACTGTCACTGTTGCGGAACAGACGGCTGACGGATTCGAAATTGATCAGACTCATTATTTTTGTTTCCTCATTGGGCTGTCGGATGAGATGGCCCGCCAGTATATCAGGTATCAGGCCCGCGTCGACCCGGCCACGAGCGCCGGTTGACCTGTTCCGGGCAAGAGCGAATAATGCAGTGAGGAAGCGTATTCAATCACAGGATAGGAGGCAACAACCGATGTCACAGTTCTTGTTGGTGGCGGCCGACGCGGCCCGGGCCCGCATTTTTACGCGGGAAAAGAAGTTCAGTCCATTGGTGGAAATTGAAACCATGGTACATCCGGAAGCCCGTTTGCATAAGCAGGACCTCGAACGCGATCGACAGGGGCAGGTGCATGAATCGTATGCCGGAGGCGAGAGCGACTATCAGTTGCCAACCGATCCCAAACAGAAGGAAATGGGCCGCTTCGCCCATGAGCTGGCTGCCAGGCTGAAGCAGACAAGGGCGAAGGGCCATTATGCAGGGCTCACCCTGGTTGCCGAACCGACTTTTCTCGGTTTTCTGCGCAAGAGCCTGGATGATGAAACCCGCAAAAACGTGATCCGGGAGGTTGCCAAGAACGTCACCGCCCAGGATCCTGAATTCATTGCCCGGGTTGCGGACAAGGAGGCGGTATGAAGGCTGTAGGGTATACCGCTGACGGTCCCTTGAAGGATCTGGAGTTGCCTGAGCCGGAACCGGAGGCGCGGGATCTGCTGGTACGGGTGAAAGCCATTGCTGTCAACCCGGTGGATGCCAAGATCCGTGGTCGCATACAACCGACACCGGCGGATCCACCCAAGATACTGGGCTGGGATGCCGTGGGTGAAGTGGTGGCGACCGGTAGCGAGGTGAGTCTTTTCCAGCCCGGAGACCGCGTCTGGTATGCCGGCGATGTCACTCGCCAGGGCTGCAACGCCGAATTGCAATGTGTGGATGAACGCATTGCGGGCCGGGCACCACAAGAACTCGATGACGCCCGGGCGGCGGCCATGCCGCTGACCACCATCACGGCCTGGGAAATGTTGTTCGAGCGCTTGCAGCTTCCCCGGGGAGACAATCCGGAGGGGCGCCGCTTGCTGATTGTCGGAGCCGGTGGCGGGGTAGGTTCCATGCTGGTGCAACTGGCGCGGCAATTGACTTCCGTGGAAATTGTTGCCACGGCTTCCCGGCCGGACAGTCGCCAGTGGGTCAGGGATCTGGGTGCCCACCATGTCATCGATCACTCCCATTCCTTGCAGGACGGTATCAGGGATGCCGGTGTCGGTCCTATCACCGATGTCGCGTCGACCAACCGCACAGGGGAACACTTTAATGAGCTGGTCAGCCTGCTGGCGCCCCAGGGACGTCTTGCGCTGATCGATGATCCCGCAGATGGGTTGGATATCATGAAAATGAAGCAGAAAAGCCTGTCCTTGCATTGGGAGTTCATGTTCACCCGCGCCATGTTTGACACAAAAGATATGCAGGCGCAGCATGCACTGCTGAGTGAGGTGGCGGAGCTGGTTGAGCAATCGGTGCTCAGGACCACCATGGGAGAGCATTTCGGGCGTATCAACGCTGAAAATATGGAAAAAGCCCATGCCGCCATCAAGAGCGAGCATACCGTGGGTAAAATAGTCTTGGAGGGCTTCTGAGCTCATGTCCCAACTACCACCCGTATTACAGAATCTTCAATTTCCTGTCATTGGCTCGCCACTTTTTATCATCAGCAACCCTGCATCGGTCATCGCGCAGTGCAAGGCTGGCGTGGTCGGATCAATGCCCGCGCTCAATGCCCGGCCGGCCGAACAACTCGAAGACTGGTTGGCCGAGATCACACAAGAGTTGGACCGGCATAATCAGGCCAATCCGGACAATCCTGCTGCACCTTTTGCCATCAACCAGATTGTGCACCGCAGCAACGATCGGCTTGAGCACGACATGGCCCTGTGTGAGAAGTATAAAGTGCCAATTGTCATCACCAGCCTGGGGGCACGTGAGGACGTGAATCGGGCGGTGCAATCCTGGGGCGGTATTGTGCTCCATGATGTGATCAACAACCGCTTCGCCCATAAGGCAATCGAAAAAGGGGCCGACGGGCTGATCTGTGTGGCGGCCGGAGCCGGCGGGCATGC
>PWQG01000259.1 GCA_003556835.1 Gammaproteobacteria bacterium | reverse complement strand
GCACCTTATCGACGACAGCCTGCATGAGCCCCTGACCCAGGGTTATGTGGTCACCCGCCATGGCCGCGACAAGGCAGCCGCGCACAACTTCGCCAGCTTCATGCAGAGCCCGGAAGCCCGCGAGGTCATGCAGACCTACGGATTCGAATTGCCCGAAGACTGACTCTAGGAATGGAACATACATGCTGGGACTGAGTCCGGCAGACTGGCAGGCGATCAACCTGACCCTGAAACTCTGCCTCTACACCACCATCATCCTGCTGACGATCGCCACGCCGCTTGCCTGGTGGCTGGCCAGTGGGCGCTCGGCAAGTCGGGTGGTCGTGCAAGCCATTGTCGCGCTTCCCCTTGTGCTACCGCCCACGGTGCTCGGTTTCTATCTGCTGATGGCACTGGGTCCACGCGGCCCTGTCGGGAGCACCCTGGAGAGCATCGGGCTTTCCCATCTCGCGTTCTCCTTTGAAGGCATTCTGTTAGCCTCGGTCATCTACTCCATGCCTTTTGCCGTGCAACCCCTGCTGGAATCCTTCAAGTCCCTGGGCCAGCGACCCGTCGAGGTGGCCAGTGCCCTGGGCGCCGGTGTCATCGACCGTTTCTTCACTGTCATCCTGCCCCTGTGCAAAGGCGGCTTTGTGGTTGCGGCCACCCTGACCTTCGCCCACACCATCGGTGAATTCGGCGTGATCCTCATGCTCGGTGGCAGCATCCCGGGTGAGACGCGGGTGTTGTCCGTGCTGATCTATGACCACGCCGAAGCAATGAACTACGAAGCCGCGCATCGCCTTTCGCTGATGCTGCTGGTTTTCTCCTTTGCCGTGCTGTTCATTGTCTACAGCATCAACCGCCGCTTCGAGATCGCACGCTTATGAGCCTGCAGCTTCGGGCACAGTTACAGTACGAGGATTTCCGTCTGGCAGTGGATACCGCTTTGCCCACGCAGGGGGTGACCGCCCTGTTCGGACGTTCAGGTTGTGGCAAGACCAGCCTGCTGCGCATCATCGCCGGACTGGAACGCCTGCCGGATACCGAAATCCATTTCAGGGACCAGCAATGGCAACAGGGGCGAAGATTCCTGCCAACCAGTCAGCGACGCATCGGCCTGGTTTTCCAGGAGCACAGTCTGCTGCCACATCTCTCCGTCGACGGCAATCTGCTCTATGGTTACCGTCGCACCGAATCTTCACTGCGACGCCTGCACCCCGGGCAGGTCTGTGAACTGCTCGAGCTCGAGCCACTGCGACAACGGCGCATCGACCAGCTCTCCGGCGGCCAGCGTCAACGTGTATCCCTGGGCCGCGCCCTGCTCACCAGTCCACAACTGTTGCTGCTTGATGAACCCCTGGCGGCCCTGGACAGCCAAAGCCGGCGCGAGATCATGCCGTTCCTGTCACGCCTGACCAGCGAATCGGGCATCCCGGCCATTCTCGTGACCCATGCCCCGGATGAAGTGCAGTATCTTGCTGATCATGTGGCCTTCATGGACAACGGTCACATCCAGGCCGTCACTCCATTGCAGGAGGCCCTGGCCCAGCCCGACTCGCCTCTTTTCCACGACGAAGGCCCCGCATCCGTGCTGGAGGGCAGCCTGGCCTCCGAACCGGTGCACGGTTTGCTGGCTTTCGGTCCGGAGCAGGCCCGACTCTGGCTGCAGCATCCCGACGCGACAGCGCTGACCGGACAGCAAGGTCGACTTAAGATTCTGGCGCGGGACGTGAGCCTGGCACTGGATGACCCGCAACGCATCAGCATCCAGAATCACCTGAAAGTACGGATCGAAAGCATGGATCCACTCCCGGACCAACGTATGATCGTTCGCAGTCGGCTCGCGGACGGACAGCAATTGCAGGCCGAGATCACGGCCTGGTCGGCTGAGAAACTGCAATTGCAGATCGGACAGGAAGTCTATGCATTGATCAAGTCGGTCGCTCTGGTGCGATGAGCCGGTCGACACTGTACCTGCCTGTTCCTGAATTCCTGGAAAATCACTTTGTCGCGCGGAAAGACCACGTCAACGCTTCGGGCTGGTATCATGACAGTGTTGTCACACAATAGGCCCTATTTGAGAGCGCCCGATGACCCGCGAAGAACTGAATCTGCCCAATATGCTCAGCGGCCTGCGATTACTCGCCGCCCCCGTGATGCTGGCGCTGGCCTGGCAGGGTCTGGAGCGTGCCTTTGTCATCCTCCTGGTACTCGCCTTCATCACCGATGCCCTGGACGGCATGCTGGCCAGGCGCTGGAACCAGGTGACCGAACTTGGTGCGCGCCTGGACAGCTGGGGCGACCTGGCCATCTACATCACATTGATCTGCGCCACCTACCTGCTCTGGTCGGATCTGCTCTTCGAACACGCCTGGTTCGTCTTCCCGGCCATCATCGGTGTGCTGACCGTACCCACCGTCAACCTGATCAAGTTCCGGGCGCTCAGCGCCTATCATACCTGGCTGACCAAACTGGCTGCTGTCTGCATCTTTCTGGGTGGCTTCATCCTGCTTACCGGGGGACCGGCCTGGCCTTTTCAGACCGCCTGTGTGCTGACTGTGATGTCTACGCTGGAGCAGGTGGGAATCACGCTGTATCTGCCCGAGAAACGCAGCAACGTGAAGAGCCTCTGGCACGTGGTACGCACCGGTCAACGGGACCGGCCTTCCAATCCGGTCAACGACTGACGCCGCAGGCGAACGCTGTTCAGTCCGACCGGATCGCACGGCCCAACATGTCTATGGCATAAAGGACCAGTTGTTCCGCTTCTTCCCTGTCGCTGATACCCGGCTCCCCTCCCTCGTCAACCGGACTGTGCGGCCCCCGGGTCTGCATGATCACGCCGTGGAGCGCGCCCTGCAGGAAGTAGGCTGTCTGCAATGGGGACCGGACACGATCCGCGGCAAGACTGCCGTCACTGAGGCCATTCTCCATGGCTTCGACCATCAGGCGCGTACTGTAGGCAGCGCGTTCGCGCAATTGTCGGACCTGTTCATCGTCCTCCCCGGACGCAGGAAAGGTGTTCATATTGGTGAGCACATCAAAATAATCGGACTCGTCCCGGGAGAAGGCATAGTAGGCCCTGCCGATACCCCGAAGCTGCGCCAGTCCGGTTGCACCATCCGCCACGGCCTGCTCGAAGCGGCGACACATCGAATCGATCGCACGCAGCATGATGCCGCGCATGATGGCAGCCTTGTCCGTAAAATAGACATACAGCAGGGCCCGGCTGATCCCGGCACGGCGGGCGATTTCGTCCATGGGCGTGCGATCAAAGCCACGTTCAACAAACACCACTTCCGCCGCATCCAGAATGTTTTCGCGCCGATTTTCCTTGTCCCGCGCTCCGCGCAACCGCTCAGTCATTGTCCTGTCTCATCACTTTTTCCCCTGATTTTCAGCATTGTGGGGATATTGCGCCGCTTATTGACACTTTGTCAATGATTGTGAGATTGTTCAGTCCTTGGGAACTGAAGCCCCCGGAGTCAACGCCATGCCACCTGCCAATCTGTACCGACCTGTGCCTCAACTCGTAGTGCTGGCTCTGACCGCACTGCTGTTTTCCGCCTGTGACAATAGCGGT
This sequence comes from Gammaproteobacteria bacterium, assembly GCA_003556835.1. Taxonomy (GTDB): domain Bacteria; phylum Pseudomonadota; class Gammaproteobacteria; order Pseudomonadales; family Pseudohongiellaceae; genus PWQG01. The sequence goes on along the minus strand of PWQG01000259.1, from coordinate 1,442 downwards.
GCGGTGGACGCCGAAACCACCACTCCCCTTGCCGATCATCGGGTACCGGTTCGCGTCGCGCCAGTACTGGAAGTGAGCGGAGACGAACTCCTGTATTTTGCCGGCATCGTGCGCAACCGCCAGCGCGCTGTAGTCACCTTCCAGGTCGGCGGTGTCATCGAACAACGCGTGGTGGAGATCGGTGACAGTGTCCAGCAGGGCGATGAACTGGCGCGCCTTTTCAATCCACAACTGGGCCCGGCCCTGGACTCGGCCCGCGCCCGCCTGACGCAACTGCGCAGTGATCACGCCCAGGCCGAACGCGATCTGGACAGGCTGCGCCGCCTGCTGGCCGGTAATGCAGCAGCGGAGCAAGACGTGGAAACCCAACAGAGCCTGGTGGACCGGCTGACCGCGTCCATTGACGATGCCGAAGCCGCTGTGCGGCAGGCCCAGGGCATGAGTGAGGAACGCATTCTCCGGGCGCCCTTTGCCGGCACGATCAATAGCATTGCCCTGGAACCCGGCGAATTCGCCCAGCCGGGTCAGGCGGTCATGCAAGTCAGCAGCCCGGATGTGCTGGAAGCGGAGGTACGGATTCCAGGCCGCTGGCTGGACGGATTGCAGGCGGGAGCGCAAGTGCCGGTGCTGGATCCGATGCGCGATCTGCATCTGCAGGGTGTGGTGCGCGATATCGGTCGCAGCAGCGATGGCACGCTGTATCCACTGGTGGTGACTTTTGACGACGGGTTGCTGCGTACCGGCGATGCAATCGAGGTCGGCCTGCAGCGGGAGCCACGACCCGCCCTTGCCATACCGTTGACCGCCGTCATGCGCAGCGCCGACGGGCTGGCAATATTCCGTGTCGAATCCGATACGGAGTCCGGAACCCGGCGGGTCCGTCGTATGCCGGTGGAAGTCGACCGTCTTCAGGGTGAGCAGGTGCTGATCCGCCGCCATCCGGAGAATGGACTGCAAGCTGGCGACCGGGTCGTCTACGCCGGATTGACCCGCCTCACCGATGGCGACAGCGTGCTACTCATGAACGCAGAGGACGGCTTCTGATGAATGCCCTTGCCGCCCTGCTCGGGCGCCCGCGTCTGGTGCTGCTGATTGCCGGCCTGCTGGCCCTGGTCGGGCTGGCTTCTTTCCTGAACATGCCGCGCCAGGAAGATCCGACTTTTCCTGATCGCGGCGGTCTGATCACCGTACTCTACCCGGGCGCAGTGGCCGAGAGCATCGAACGGCTGATCATCGAACCGCTCGAAGACGAGCTGGCGCAGGTGGAAGAGATTGATATTGTTTCGGCCACCGCCCGCACCGGGGTCGCGCTCCTCAACATCGGACTGCATGATCACATCTATGACACGGACCCGGCCTGGGATCGTGTCCGTTACGCCATGGCGCGTGCCGAGCACCGTTTTCCCGCCGGGGTCGAGCGTACGGAACTGGATGACCGCCAG
>PWQG01000247.1 GCA_003556835.1 Gammaproteobacteria bacterium | reverse complement strand
CACTTATGCCTATGACGATCCCGCCCAGGAAAATGAGACCTGGCTCTAACTGTCCGCCCTGGGCCAGGTACGGCGGATCGCCAGCGGTGCTTCGGACGAGGATTCGGAACCAGCCTCGATTTTCGGCTCCGAATTCACCACAGAGGACCAGGATACCGGCAAACTGAGCGACTACGAGATACGCGTGCTGGAAGAGAGCAGCGAAAGCGGACGCGAAGTCTGGAAAATCGAGGCCATACCCAATGAAGAGAGGGCTCGAAAAACCCGATATGCCCGCTCAGTACACTATGTCGACAAGGAGCGCTTTGTGGTCCTGCGTTCGGAGATGTACGACCGCCGCGACCGCGAGATCAAACGCCTGATGGCTTCCCGTGTGGAACAGGTTGATGGTATCTGGGTGGCCCGCTCCCTGACCATGCTCAACCTGGTCAGCAACCGCCTCTCCAACATGGCCATACTGGAGATCAACACGGGCCTGGACGTGCGCGAGAACTTTCTCACGCCCCGCACCCTGACCGACGTGGCATTCCGCGAAGCGGAACTGCAACGCCTGCGTGCGCTGATCGACTGAATGTCTGTCCTGCGGCACCATACTCCGTTCCTTGGCTGCTGCCTGCTGGCCATCACCCCGGCCCTGAACGCCGGACAGGACGATGCAGCATTCGGCGATTTCGAGTTAGACGACAGCGCCTTTGATGACAGCAGCCTCTTTGATGACGGGTCCGCCAGCAGCAGCCCTTTCTCCTTCAGGCTCAGCCAGCAACTGGCGGGACATATCAATCGTCATGGCGGTCGCTCCGGCAGCGACGGTCAGCAGCGGCAGATCGAAATCAACCGCATGGCACTGGACATCCAGTATCAGAATGCATTCGGCGATGGCTGGCTGTTGCAGGGCAGTGCTTATGGGCGCCTGCACTTCGAGGGTGACTATCGTCACCGCGTCAAGGGTTCATTGCACGAGGAAACACGCCTCAAGGAGCTGTTCCTGCAGCGTAGCGGACAACGCCACAGTTTCAGCCTGGGCCGTCAGACCATCGTCTGGGGCGAAACCCTGGCCAACTCGGTGTTGGATGTCATCAACCACACCGAATACCGCGACCTGACCATCATCGACCTGGAAGATGCGCGACGTAACCAGTGGCTGCTGAACTGGGACTGGTTTACCGATGCGGGGCGCTTTTCGAGCTTCGTCAATCTTTATCCCGAATTCAATAAACGCCCCGTGGCCGGCAGTCCATTGCGGGTGGAACTGCCCTTCGACCTGCCCGATCACAGCCGGGAGCGCAATCTGTTTGAAGTGGGCACACGCTGGAGCCGTTCCTTCAGCGGCAGCGATGTGGCCCTGATGGCCGCCTGGCTGCAGGAGAACGACCTGCACTACCTGGCGCCTACCGACGGCAGCAACAGGGCTCGGGCCGTCAGCAATGAGTATATGCTGGCCGGACTGAGCGCCAACCGGGCCATCGGCAGCCTGCTGCTGACCCTGGATCTGGCATTCAGTGGTGGCCTGCGTGCCATGGCCCTCACTCCTTGGGAAGCAGCACCGGGTCAACGCCTGGTCCGCCGGCATCAATTGGGTAGTTCGGTGGGGATGGAATATGCCATCAGCAATACGGAGCAGTTCAGCCTGAGTGTGGCCGCGCAGGGATTCCTGGATCGCAACAAGGGACTACAGGAGGAAGAACGCCTGCTGCGCGACGACATCAATGGCAATATCCTGATGCGCTACAGCAACAGCCTGCGCAATGAGGACCTGCTGCTGTCGGTGACCGCCCAGCACAGTCTGGATGATGAAGCCGGCCTGCTCAGCCTGGATGCCGATTACCGGATCAATGATGAATGGGCCCTGATGGGCCAGCTGATCCTGACACGCGCCAGCCCTGATGCAGTGTTGGCGCACCTGCATCAGGACGTACGGCTCGGTCTGACCCTGCGCTACAGCTTCCTCGGACGCTGAACCGGTCTGCCCGGGTTGCCAGGACCTCAATTGCGGTTGAACTGCTCCTCGTCGAGCTCGTCTTCCCACTTCGCCACGGCAGTGGCAACCGACAGGTCACCGGTCACGTTCACCGCCGTGCGCATCATGTCCAGCGGACGGTCAAAAGGCAGGATGAAGCCGATCACCACGGCAATCTGCCCGGGTGTCAGACCGATCGTGTCCATCACCGCGGCCATCAGGAAAATCGAGGCACCCGGCACCGCCGCGGTGCCGATGGACACCAGGGTGGTGGTACCGGCGATCATCAGGTAGTCAATCAGGGTCAGGTCGATACCGAAGGCCTGCGCCGCAAAAACCGACACGATACCGACATACATGGCCGTGCCGTCCATATTGATGGTCGCGCCCAGTGGCAAAACAGTGGACACCACCACCGGACGGATACCCAGCCGCGTTTCCGCAACGGACATGCTAACCGGAAGAGTGGCAGAACTGGACGAGGTGGAAAACGCCAACAGCATGGCGTCCTTGACGCCCCGGAAAAAACGCAGCGGGGAGAGCTTCAGGATGAAGCGCATCAACGTACCGTGCGTGACCACCAGCTGCAGTATGCAGGCCAGCGTGACAGTCAGCACCAGGGTCACCACCTGAACCAGTGTGACCAGGCCCTGTGTGCCTGCTACCCAGGCAATCAGGGCGAACACACCGAACGGCGCCATCTCCATGACCCAGTGGGTGATCCGCAACATGACGCTGGCCCCGGCATGCATGAAACCGGCAATCGGTTTACCATCTTCCCGGATGGTCAATACGGCGATACCGAAGAGCACCGCAAAGAAAATCACAGCCAGAATGTTACCTTCCGCCAGGGCGGCGATGGGGTTGGAGGGCACAATGCCCATCAGCCGCTCTCCCAGCGGAACCGCCTCCTGCACCTCACCGGGGGTGGCGGCCGTTATGTCGACGCCCGCACCGGGCTGGAATAGCGCGGCCAACAGCAGGCCGATCGTGATGGCCACGGCCGTGGTACCCATGTAGATACCAATGGTCTTGACGCCGAGGGTACCCAGTTTCGATGGGTCTCCCATACGGATAATGCCGGAAACGATGGTGACAAAGACCAGGGGTACCACCACCATCTGGATCAGACGGATGAACAGGTCACCAATCCAGCGGATCGATTGTGCACCTTCGCCCCAGATGAAACCGACCACCAGGCCCAGCATCAATGCCAGGATGACCCGCTTCCAGAGCGCTATGTCCAACCAGGCCCGAAAAGCTCTTTTTATTGTCTGTGACAAAACCCGTTCTCCTCTTGTTCTGTGTCTGGTGCCTGTTTCCAGCGCCCGTGTCCGGCCGCTATATCTGGCGTACCCCGCCGGACACACGGCAGAGAGCCTATTAAAAATCTGCGCAAAGTGCCAATACTATTGATCTGTGCGACAATGTTGCGTTTTTAGAGGTAGGTATCAGTAGCAATGAGTCAATGGGCCCGGGGCCGGATCAGCAACACCATCCACTGGACGCCGAATCTGTTTTCCCTGCAGATCGACGCCGACATCCACTCCTTCGAAGCCGGTCAATACACACTGCTCGGCCTTGATATCGACGGGCAACGCATCGCCGAACCCTACTCCATCCTCAGTGCTCCCGGTGAGAATCCCCTGGAGTTCTTTTTCTATACGCGCCTGGAAGGCGATCTGTCCACTTCCCTGTCACGACTGCGGGTCGGCGACCGGATCTGGGTCCAGGATCCCCCCGACGGAGACTTCTCCATCAATCGGGTGAGCCCGGCCGACACCCTTTGGTTACTCGCCACTGGCACCGGCGTTGCGCCATTCGTCTCCATCCTGAAAACCGACACGCCCTGGCAGAATTTTCGTCACGTGGTACTGGTCTACGCGGCACGCTACCTGGATGATCTGCGCTATACGGAACTGTTCGATGAACTGAAGCTGCGCTATCCGGGTCGTTTCACCTTCCTGCCTTTCATCAGCCGGGAAGCGGTGCCGGACATGACACAGGGACACATCACCGAAAGTCTCCAGGATGGCAGCCTGGAGCAGATGGAGGGAAACACACTGCAACCCGACAACTCACGCGTCATGCTCTGCGGCAACCCCGGCATGATCCGGGATGTGGTCGAACGGCTGCATGAACGGGGTTTCCGGGACAGTGACGGCCAGGGCAATGGCGAACTGACCTATGAAAGCTACTGGTAGCGCAGCGGAAACGGTTTAAGCCGGGCTCCGCTTTGTGCTACCTTTTCCGAAGAAGCAGAGACGTCCGCCCGCAAGCGGCCGCCGCGTCACCAACCCACAACGCTTTGCAACAAGGCCTGGAACGCTGTAAACCAATGCCCAGACTGGTTCTGTCCGTCGCTGTCGTCATCGCTGCCGCCACACTCCCGGTCGCTGTATATCAGTCACTGGCCGCCGCAGAACTACGCAGTGAAATGGCCGAACAGCGACAACAGTTCCGGCAGATGCAGGCACATATCGATCAGTTGGAAAGCAATCTTCAGGGCGCCGGTCTACAGATGAGCAATCTGGCCGCCATCGCACAGGAAGCGACAGAACGGGCGGCACGATGCGAAGCAGATGCCGGGTTGGGTGTGGTGACGGAAACGGAACGGGACTGAGCCAGCGCCCCGACCGGACTGACGCCCCCTGCTGAGCTTCCAATTTGATGCGGAGACCCTGTCATGCCTTGCCGATTGCTCACCCGGATTGTTTTGCTGCTGTGCCTGCCCATCATTGCCGCCTGTGGCCCGGAACCCGCGCCCGACGGAATGGCGCCGGCTCCCGGCCCCGGCTACACCCGCATAACACCACCGAATCCGGACGATCCCCTCGATGCCCAGATCTACGAGCTCGACAACGGTCTGACAGTCTTTCTCTCGGAAAACCACGAGGAACCCCGCTTTTACGCGGAAATCGCGGTACGCGCCGGCAGCAAACACGATCCCGCCGACGCCACCGGTCTGGCGCATTACCTGGAACACCTGCTGTTCAAGGGCACCAGCGAACTGGGCACTGTGGACCATGAGGCCGAGGCACCACACCTGCAACGCAT
>PWQG01000371.1 GCA_003556835.1 Gammaproteobacteria bacterium | reverse complement strand
TGCTGGACGTGGGCATCGGGACCGCCGGGGCGCTGCTGGCCAACGCCGACCGGGTGCAGGAAAAACGGCTGTGCATCACCGGCATCGACATCGACCCCGACTACGTCGCCCGTGCCCACGACAGACTCCAGAAATCCGCCCTTTCCGAGCAGGTCGAGGTGCAGCGCCAGTCGGTCTACGACCACGAGAGCGGCCCCTACGACGCGGTCTACTTCTCCGGCAGCTTCATGCTGCTGCCGGAGCCCGAGCGCGCGCTGCGCCACTGCGCCTCCCTGCTGAAGCCGGACGGACGCATCTACTTCACCCAGACCATTCAGCAGCAGCCCAGCCGGTGGATGGAGGCCCTTAAGCCCATGCTGAAGCGGCTCACCACCATCGACTTCGGCCGGGTGACTTACGAGGACGAGTTCAAAGCGCAGATACGCGCGGCCGGCCTTGTGCTGGAAGAGTTCACTCTGTTGGCACGACACGGGAGTCGTGCCTATTGCATCGCGGTGTCACGGCCTGCGCGGGGTTGACGCAACTGCAGTCTGCAAACCTAGATTTCCTGTCTGGTGTTTGCAGACTCCGAAGGCAAAACCTGGGCCTTACCTGCTGCGCGCGCCAAGCACCATTCTGAGCAGCAAGATGGCTTCCAACAGAAATAGCGAACCACCGATGAATAGCGCCCCGAGCACCAATTGGCGGTTGCCCAGTAACGGGTGAAGGTTCGCTGCATCGGGTACCACGTAGCCGATGAGCCCCATGGTGATTAGCAGCGTGCCAGGGATCCCAAGTACCAGCATCAGGCGCTGTAGTTTGGGAGTAATAGACTGCCGCCCTTGCTCTGTTCTTCCTTCCATGGACATCTTGATCCCTCAAGTCTGTGTCTTCCGTGAGCTTTAAGCGTACAAAAACGCCTCACAAGAGTGAAGCGTCTCGCGTTCTGTCTGCCACGCTGGAAACAGAAGTTCGCTGGGTGAGGGCGACGAACTGCTCGATGCGGTCAAGGAGTTCTGAGTTTCCCTTTGAATTTCGTGCCCAGCATAATCAGTTAGTTACGGTGTTATCTGTCGGACGCCGGGGTTCTGGAAGTAGCGCTGAAATTGGGAACGGCTCAGGCGCTTGCGCTCAATGATATTGCCGTGTCCGTCGGGGATAGCGATCTCGAAGACGGATTTGGCCAGGCCGCCGGCGATGGCCATACTGGTGGACATGGACTCCTCCTGTTCCTCGTTGCTGAAGGCACGGCACTCCGATGCTGAATAAGAGGGCGGGAGGAGTCCATCCCATCACTGGAGCCGTGCCCTGACACGTCGCGGCTCAGCGCTGATGTAGGTGCGCGAATAGAGAGGTATTAGTGCCAACAGTTCTCAGAGAGGGGCCTTACCGGTTCTACTGATACAGTCATGAGCCTTCAGAACCACCCCATGTCCATGTGGATCGTGACGAGTGCTCCGCAAAACTCTGGCTGGAGCCGGTAGGGCTGGCCCGGAACCTCGGGTTTCCAGCCCACGAACTAAGGAAAATTCGAGGTATTGTAGAATCAAATCAGCAATCACTTCTGGAGGTCTGGAATGGGTACTTTGGCGCTTAACGCCGATGAGCGGGTGGACTCGGTTGAATTTACTGAGGAGTTCCTGGTTGTCGGCCTAAAGGATGGCCGTCGAATTTCCGTGCCAATAGAGTGGTATCCCCGGCTTGCCCAAGCTTCGCCGGCGGAACTTTCCAACTGGCAGATCTGCGGCGGTGGTTACTGTATCCATTGGCCGGACCTCGATGAAGACCTCAGCACCGAAGGGCTCCTTCGAGGCGCACCGGCACCTAACAGAGTGGTCAACCGGACGCCGGAAAGCTCCTCCGGGCCGGCATAGGCGGGTAAGCTCGGTGGTGCGGCGGTTAACCTAAACGCTCGGCCATTAGGAACGCGGCTTGACACGTTGGGGGCCTCCTTGGCCCCTTTGAAACTGGGCATCCTGACTGCTGCGAGGTGTCGCCACCCGCTGCTTGAGATGGCTGGTTATCCGGGGCCCGCAGGCCACACGTCGGGCAAGCCAGCCCGCTGCCAGCTCCACAGGGCAGAGAATGTTGAGCTTGACAGCACTGCAGAAACCAAGAGCATAATATGCACTCACATCCATGGAATGGGATTAGTCATGACTATGCCAAGGACTGGCAGGATACCCGCCGGGTCGTTGGACCCGATGTTGCGAAATGGCTTGACGTTCCCCCCTTTGCCACCTCTTTCGAGGTTCCGAAGCGCTATGCTGCGTTTCTGTGAGCTCAGTCCGAAATCAATGAACGTCGCCGCGGTCAGTGGCGTTGTGCCCAGCGTTGGTCGCCGCTGAAGCGGCATCCGAGTCGACTGACTGCGCCATGGCCTTAATGTCGCGCTCAACTTAAGGGTTGAACAGCGTATAGCCAAGCAGGTAGTGATCTTGTGTTCCGGGCCCAGAGCCGCTGGTCTGTATTTCATCAGGCCCCTTGGTGCTGGTTAGATCAGCCTTTTTCTTGACGAGATAGGTGGTTTTGTGACCTCAAGAGATATGCCCTCGAGGCCGTCATCAGGGCCTTACTATACTGAATTTTGGGGTAAGCCACTTTGGGCATCTTTGTCGGTATTGGCCTTGGTATCTTTTTTGGTTTTCCATGGTGATGGTGTGCTGGTATCAGGACTCCAGCGTTTCTCCGACTGGATGGCGATGTGGTTTCCTCAGCTGAGTCTTATAGCTGAAACACGGCAAAACCCGATTGGAACCAAGATTGTTTTGGCCACAGTGATAGGCATGATGCCTATTCAGGTTGCTTATTTTATTTTGACTATGCCGGTCTCTTTCAGGAGAAAGATTAGTTCTCGTTCTGTTCTTGTTCATGGTCTGTGGGTTGCTGCTTGGGGTTTGTTAGTCCTTTCTGGTTCAATATTTATAACAATGTATGGTGTTTTGTTAACTCCAGGCGATACTGATCCGGGTTTCTACGCTGAACGGTATGCTGTTGTTTTTGAGTATTCGTTTTTTTCTGGTCTATTTCTCTTTTTGCAGACGTATATAATATCGGCTATGTTTTCAGTTTTAGTCGTTTCGCTTTGTTTGCTTTTGTCGGATTGCTTCCGTCGATGATTAGGAGGTTGGAAGAATGGATTCTGAAAAGGAAGCTGCCAGCCGTCACAACGAGTTTCAGGCATATTTGGAGAGTCTATCCGGTGGGGTGTTTTCCGCATCAACGCAGCTAAAACAGAAGCTTCTCGATGATGCCTCTATGTCGTGGGAGCAGTATTCCCATGAGTTGGCAGCCGAGCGTGCTCGGACGATCCACTACATGCATCAGCGCTCTGTTGAGTGGGAAATTAGGGCCCAATCAGTAGGGGACCGTGAAGCAGCAGACCTTTATCGAAGGGTTGCGGACGGGTATTCCGATTTGGCTGTTCAGCACCAAGCAATGCCCGCGGCGGAATTTAATGCACTGGTTGATGCAAGGGCAGCCTCTGTTCTTGGGCATGCGGTGGGATGGGTCGGGACTGCCTACACGGCTGGTGAATCCTATCAAAAATACCAAAGCGGTGATGTGGACGGAGCGTCTGGTACGTTAGTTGGCGCGTTGGGGGGCGTGGCAGGATGGAGCATAGGCTACGCTTTCGGCGCGGGTGCTGCGACTGTTATTGGGGGTGGACTAGCCTTGCCGCTTTCGGTTGCAACTGGTTTGGCAGTTGCTGGAACTTGGGCAGCCGAGGAGTTTTTTCCCGGTTGGGATGCTGTCTTTGATTTTTTCACCGGCCGTGGCAATAACGAGCAGCTCGACCGGGTCGGGGAGCATTTCAACCGCGGGCAGTCCCACGCCTCCCCGATCATCCTGGACCTGGACGGCAACGGCATCTCCACGCTGGGTCTGGAGGCCGGGGTGCAGTTCGATCACAACGGGGATGGGTTTGCGCAAGCCACTGGCTGGGTGGGGCCGGAGGATGCGCTGCTGGCGATGGACCTGACCGGCAACGAGGAGATCGAGACCGGCAGCGAACTGTTCGGCAATGCCAGCGAGATCGAGGAAGGCGTGACGGCCATGAACGGGTTCGAGGCGCTGGCCATCCATGACACCAACGGCAACGGCCGCATCGACCCGGGCGACGAGGCCTGGGATGACCTGCGGCTGTGGCAGGACGCCAATGGCAACGGCGAGGTCGACGACGGTGAACTGCTGACCCTGGACGAAGTCGGCATCGGCTCCATCGATCTGGGCTACTCGGACTCCACCTACGTCGACGAGCACGGCAACGAGCACCGCCAGATCGGCCGGTTCGAGTGGGCCGACGGCCGCGAAGGCGAGGCCACGGATGTGTGGTTCATCCAGGACACCGCCCACACCGAGGCACGCGAGCGCCTGGAGGTACCGGAAGACATCGCCACCCTGCCCGACCTGAAGGGCTACGGCGAGGTGCATGACCTGCATCAGGCACTGGTGCGGGACGACAGCGGGCAGCTGCGCGAGCAGGTCGAGGCCTTCATGGCCGAGACCGACGTGAAGGCCCGGGAATCCCGCATGGACCACCTGCTGTACGAGTGGGCGGGCGTCAGTGACGTGGACCCGGAGAGCCGGGGTTCCCATATCGACGGGCGCAAGGTCGCGACGCTGGAGGCCTTTCTGGGTCGGGAGTTTCGCCAGCACGGCAGCCCCGACCCGAGGATCATGGCCTCCGGCGAGCTGCGCGCGGGCTTCGATATCCTGCAGACGACCATGTACGGGCAGATGATGCGCCAGACCCACCTGGCGCCCTATCTCGAAGGGATGGACCTGGCCTTCGATGAAGACGGCATCCGTATCGACTTCGCAGGCACGACGGAGGCCCTGAATCAGCAGTTCGATGCCGACCCGGCCCGTGGTGTGGCGGATCTTCTGGAACTGCAGCGTGCCACCGGCGAACAGCTCTCGCCCATGGGCTTCGACTCCCATGGCCTGCTGCGCGACTGGCTCGCGCAGGCAGGTGATGATCCGGCGGTGCAGGATGACCTGGCCGACTTCGGCTGGGACGGGGTGCGCGCCGATGGCGAAGGCACCGCCGCCTCCGAGG
>PWQG01000370.1 GCA_003556835.1 Gammaproteobacteria bacterium | reverse complement strand
GGCGGTCCCCAGCGAATCATGGAAAAGATAACGCAGCCCGGAATTGTCACGCAGCAGCCAGGCCATCAGCACAAAAAACGGGATCAGGCCCAGAAAAATCCGCCAGCGCCTGATGGAGTGATGTCCCCGGAAGCGCAGACTGCCCTCCAGGGTGAACAATACGGCCGGCAGACTCAGGGCATTACTGGCCACCACCCCCTGGTTGTGTTCAAAACCCAGTAGGGCGTCGACGAATATCGTCAGAAAAGCCAGCCCGATCAGCATCCCTCCGATCATCCAGTGCAGCATTCCCGGCAGCTCCCGGTTGATGCGCCAGATGATGAACAGCACCACAAAAGCCATGATGCTTACACAGGCCAGGGTGATGCTGAGAGTGAGCAGATCGAGTTGTATCATGAGAAGACCATTCTCTTGAGGGCAGTGCGGCTGGTCAGGAAAGATCCGCCATAGACTAACACAGCGATGTGATGCACAGTATGGCAAACTGTTACCATCCGGCATTGCCACCAAGCAAGGAAACAGGCCCGTGACCGGGAAAATCAGCAGCCTCCATATCAGCCCAGAATCCAATGTGCCCTGCCGGGCCATGGATGTACTTGAGCTTGACGCCGGCAAGGGAATCCGGGGCGACCACCATTACCGGGACAACGGCAGCGTGCCGGAAACCGAGCTGACCCTGATTGCCGCCGAGGAGATCGAGGCCTTCAAGCAGCGGACCGGTCTGCATTTGCAGGCTGCTGACCTGCGCCGCAATGTGCTGACCAATGGCCTCGACCTCAATACCCTGGTCGGCAGACGCTTTCGCATCGGGGACGCCGAAGCGGAAGGAATCGAGCTTTGTGAACCCTGTCGTCCGCTGGGGCAGCGCCTGGCCACCGAATCTGTTTCGGCCAGCACAATCGTGCGGGAACTGACGAGGCGCGGGGGATTGCGGGCCCGCATCCTTCACGATGGCCTGGTGCGTCCGGGCGATGCGATAATTCCTGTCAGCTGATACAGTAAGGGCATGAATGAATTGCAATCGGAACATATCGCCTGCCCCTATTGTGGCGAGACCATCACGGTGCTGATCGACTGCTCGATACCCGAGCAAGAGTACATCGAGGACTGCCAGGTGTGCTGTCGCCCCATCGTCTTTGACGTACGGGTCAGTGAGTCAGGCGAGGTCATGGTGGCGGCGCGCCATGAAGATGAGTAGGCTGTTCGCGGCGCTGTGCCTGCTGTTACTGCTTGGCGCCTGTGCCAGCGCTCCACAGTCCGCATCAATCCTTTCCACACCACCCGATGAGCTGCCCGCACAACTGCGACTGGCGAACATCCCCTTCTTCCCGCAGGAAGAGTACCAGTGTGGACCGGCCGCGCTCGCCACGGTACTTGTTGCCAACAATGTCGAAACCACAGCCGAGGAACTCATCCCGCTGGTCTACGTGCCGGGGCGACAGGGCAGCTTCCAGGTGGAGCTGGTAGCTGCCACACGGCGCTTCCAGCGACTCGCCTACGAGCTGGAGCCCAGGCTGGAGGATCTGTTGCGCGAAGTCGAAGCCGGCCATCCGGTGTTGGTGATGCAGAACCTGGGTGTCAGCTGGTACCCGCAATGGCATTTCGCCGTGGTAAAGGGCTTTGACCTGCAACGAGGGGAAATCCTGCTGAACTCGGATGTGCGCGAGGACTACTCGGTGTCAATGCGAACTTTCGAGCGCACCTGGGCCCGTGCCGATCACTGGGCCATTGTGGTGACCACGCCGGGCGAGCTGCCGGCAACCGCCAATGCCGCCGGGTATTTCCCGGCGGTGGTGGCCCTGGAAAACACCACCTCCACCGAGGTAGTGGCACCGGCGTATGCAGCGGGGCTCGTGCGCTGGCCCACGGACCGGAACCTGTTGATGGCCTACGGCAATCTTCTCTACGGCAGTGGTGATATCGCAGCCGCAGCAAGTCAGTTCCGCACCGCCGCTCGGGAGCATCCCGACTTTGCACCCGCGCACAACAACCTGGCCAACACGCTCCATGAGCTCGGTGATGATGATCAGGCCATGGTTCACGCCCGCAAGGCGGTCGCCCTGGGTGGAGAGTTCCAGCAGGCCTATGCAGCCACCCTGGAAAAGATTCGGGCCGCAACCCGCCAGGGTCCGGCCCGTGTGGAATAACAGGAAAAAGTCTCCCTGATCAGCCGGCCTTTCGCGCTGGCAGCACATCCTTCAGCTTGGCCGCCATTTCCCGCAGACTGCGCTCTGTCTCATCCCAGTCGATACAGGCATCGGTCACCGAAACACCGTATTTGAGGTCCGACAGGTCTTTCGGAATCTTCTGGTTGCCGAAATTGATATTGCTTTCCAGCATCAGGCCAACAATGGACTGATTGCCTTCCAGGATCTGGTGTGTGACATCCTTCAACACCAGGGACTGGATGGTGGGATCCTTGTTGGAATTGGCGTGACTGCAGTCGATCATGATGTTCTTGCTGACGCCACCTTTCTCCAGTTCCTTCTCGGCCTGCGCGACATGCACCGAATCGTAGTTCGGGCCGGAGCTGCCGCCACGCAGTACCACATGCGCATACTGATTACCTTTGGTGGTTACAACAGACACCTGACCCTCACCATTGATACCGAGGAAGCGGTGCGGACTGCTCACCGACTGCATGGCGTTGACCGCAACGGTCAGGCCACCATCGGTGCCGTTCTTGAAACCGACGGCCGAGGACAGGCCGCTGGACATTTCCCGATGGGTCTGGGACTCGGTGGTGCGTGCACCAATCGCCGACCAGGAAATCAGGTCCTGCAGGTACTGCGGGGAAATCGGATCCAGCGCTTCGGTCGAGGTCGGCAGGCCCAGCTTCGAGATGTCGAGCAACACCTTGCGTCCGATCTTCAGGCCTTTCTCGATCTGGAAGGTATCGTCCATATCGGGATCATTGATCAGGCCTTTCCAGCCAATGGAGGTGCGCGGCTTCTCGAAATAGACCCGCATGACCAGGAACAGGCTGTCCTTGAGCTCATCGGCCAGCTTGGCCAGGCGCCGGGCATAGTCCATGGCGGCATCCACATCATGGATGGAGCAAGGCCCCACCACCACAAACAGACGCGGATCCTTGCGGTCCAGTATGTCGTAAATGGTCTGGCGTCCCTTGCGTACCGCTTCCAGGGCTCCGCCCTCCAGGGGCTGCTCCTGCTTGAGTTGTTCGGGTGTGATCAGCGCATCCAGGGATGCGATATTGAGATTATCCACATGTTCGTTCGACATCGTTCTCGCTCTTCATTTATAGACTGTTCGTTACCATATCGGCACAGAGAAGCCATCCGGCGTCATACCTTGTGATACAGCTTCTTTCCGCTTTGCCGGTACTCCTCGGACATTTCTTCCATTCCGAGCCGCATGGCGTCCTCGACACTGTTGATATTGTGCTCCTCGGCGTAGTCGCGCACTTCCTGACTGATCTTCATGGAGCAGAACTTCGGACCACACATGGAGCAGAAATGTGCCACCTTGGCCGAATCCTTGGGCAGGGTCTCGTCGTGATACTGCCGTGCCGTATCCGGATCCAGGCCCAGGTTGAACTGATCTTCCCAGCGGAACTCGAAGCGCGCCTTGGACAGTGCGTTGTCGCGCAGCTGGGCACCCGGATGCCCCTTGCCAAGGTCGGCAGCATGGGCCGCAATCTTGTAGGCCATCAGGCCTTCTTTCACATCGTGCTTCTCGGGCAGGCCCAGATGCTCCTTGGGCGTCACGTAGCACAACATCGCACAACCATACCAGCCGATCATGGCAGCACCGATACCGGAGGTGATGTGGTCATAACCCGGCGCGATATCCGTGGTCAACGGGCCCAGGGTGTAGAACGGCGCTTCATCACACTCGGCAAGCTGCTTGTCCATGTTCTCCTTGATCATGTGCATCGGCACATGGCCCGGCCCCTCGATCATGCACTGCACGTCATGCTTCCAGGCAATCTTGGTGAGTTCCCCCAGGGTTTCCAGTTCAGCAAACTGTGCCTCGTCATTGGCATCCGCGATCGAACCGGGGCGCAGGCCATCCCCCAGCGAGAAGGACACATCATAGGCCTTCATGATCTCGCAGATGTCTTCGAAATGCGTATAGAGGAAGCTCTCCCTGTGATGCGCCAGGCACCACTTGGCCATGATGGAACCACCACGCGAAACAATACCGGTGACCCGCTTGGCGGTCATGGGCACATAAGGCAGCCGGACACCGGCGTGAATGGTGAAATAGTCAACCCCCTGTTCGGCCTGTTCAATCAGGGTGTCGCGGTAGATTTCCCAGGTCAGATCCTCGGCCACGCCATCGACTTTTTCCAGTGCCTGGTAGATGGGCACGGTCCCGATGGGCACCATGGAATTGCGGATGATCCATTCACGGGTCTCGTGGATATTCTTTCCGGTGGACAGGTCCATGACCGTATCCCCACCCCAGCGAGCAGCCCAGACCAGCTTCTCGACCTCTTCCTCGATGGAGGATGTCACCGCCGAATTGCCGATATTGGCATTGACCTTGGTCAGGAAGTTGCGACCGATGATCATCGGCTCGATTTCCGGATGATTGATATTGACCGGAATGATGGCCCGGCCGCGGGCCACTTCGTCGCGCACGAATTCCGGTGTGATCTCATCGGGAATCGAAGCGCCAAAACTCTGCCCCGGGTGCTGGGCGGCCAGCTCGGGCTGCTCCCGCATCTGGGCCAGGCTCATGTTCTCGCGGATGGCGATGTATTCCATCTCGGGCGTGATTATGCCCTGCTTTGCGTAATGCATCTGGCTCACGTTACGCCCGGGCAACGCACGGCGCGGCCGGCGTACATGCTCAAAACGCAGATGTGCGGTGGCAATGTCGCTCTGCCGTCGGCGACCGTAGTCAGAACTGGCGCCATCGAGCATTTCGGTATCCCCTCGCTCCTCGATCCAGGGCGTACGCAAAGCCGGCAGGCCGGCGCGCAGATCTATTTGAACGGCCGGATCCGTATAAGGACCCGAGGTATCGTATACACGAACTGGCGGATTCTGTTCCTCGCCCTTCCCGGTCCGGGTCGGCGACAGGACGATTTCCCGCATGGGCACACGCAAATCGGAGCGACTCCCGGCGACGTACACTTTCCGGCTGCCTGGCAGTTGGCGACTGGTCTCGTCGTCCAGTGCGGTGATTCTGT
>PWQG01000240.1 GCA_003556835.1 Gammaproteobacteria bacterium | reverse complement strand
GTCGGTAACATCCGTGGTGAAAGGTCGCCAAAGCGCGCTTCGCAGTTCGGACAGATGATTTCCAGCTCAGAAGAACTCATGCTGCAGCGTCTTGCCAATCATTCTTCCGAACAGCTTAACCGCCATGCGGGTATCGTGCCGGGTCAGATCAGTAAAGCGCGGAAAGGCAAGTCGCTCCTCGTCCATTTCGTCAACCGCAACCTGCACACAGCGCATCCGGAATCGCCCCTCCAGCGCACGCACCAGCCCGGCAAGGGCGTTTAATGAGCATTCCGTGGGGTAACCGTCTGAAATCATGACCAGCAGCCGCTTGTCCTTGCCGCTGTCCATGGCGTGCTGGGCCAGGGCTAGCAGGCCGGCAGCATCGTTGTTCCCGCCCCCCGGCTCCAGGCTGGCCAGACGTGTCGACCCCGGCCCACCAACGTCAAGGATCTCATCATCGGTAAAACCCAGCGCGTGACAGTCGATGCCCGGCAGCCCTCGGCATGCTTCCAGCAACAAGGCGGCAAAGCGCTGGGCCTTGTCCATCCGGTCTTCACAAGACATCGAACCCGAGCAATCAATGCAGATGCCCAGGAACAAGTCGGGCGCCAGGCGGGTTTCCAGGCCCATCATCACGTCCGGCTGGTTGAAAACAGCCAGGCGGCGCAGCCGGGCGGGGTCCAGCCGCCGTCCCATCCGATGAGCCGATTGCTCCACCTCAGCCTGTCCCAGTTGCACAAGGTAATGGCGGAGCAGTCGCACTTGCGGGCGCACCTGCAGCGCCAGTGCATTGTATGCAGCCCGGTCATCGGGCGGCTTCTCCACGCGGGAAATACGATCAAACTCCAGGGTTTCGGCCAGGTTCAACAGGTCCCGTCTGACTGCACCCGGTTGCTCCTCATGGTCTCTGCATCCACCCGGCGGACTGTACATGCGGTCCATGCCAACGGATCTGGCTCCACGCGGGAGACTGTTTCTTTGCTTGCGATCCAGTTTTCCTTCATCCGGGTCCACCCCGGTTCTGAGCCAATGGTCGATGCGCCGAGCAGCATCGCGCGCCGCCTGCTGCATGGCGGACTGCTCCTGCTCAGATAGTTGATCTTCCTCGCACGGCCTGCGGAATGGGTCTATCCGTTCGCGAGTCTTGGAACGCAGCAACTGTCCGATGGATGACCCGGATGAAAAACCTCCCGCGCCAGACTCACAACCGCCGGCCTGTTCGCTGCGATCATCATCGAGGGCCTGCTCGCCCAAAATCTCGGCAACCTTCTCGGTAACAACCCCCAATGCTTCCACGCGCAACTTGCGCAAGCCTCTGGGAACTGCCTGCAGCGCCGCCTCTGCCCGTTTGTCATCGCCAACGAAGCGGCGACCCAAGCCGAGCTGAAGACTTAGAAAGAACCTCGACATGGACGGTGTTCCGGGCGCGGCCAGCATATCGTTCCACGGCACATGCATGAAGGCCGGACGCTCCGGGTGAGGCGCAGGCTCGGGGCGGGTTTCGGTCAGCAGTTCCTGCAGGATCAGGCTCGGATTGAACAGCGACTTGCCCAGCAGTTTTCGGACCTCGCGCGTAGTCAGCGCATCCATGGTGAATGCATGATGGAAATCGCGTTTGCGACGCATGTTATGCAGCATTGCATTACGCTTGCATTCGAACCACTCCGAATTCTGCGAACGTTCCATCTCGTCGATAAACCGCTGCAGTTTCGGGAAATGCCTGAGGTAAGGCGCAAGTGTTTTCGTCAGCCAAACAACGTATTCACGGGCGCTGTCCACCTCGTCAGGAACATCGTCGATCAGATCGAGCAGACTGATCCTGGCCACCGACTCGTGGGCCTCGGGAGAATACTCATCGAAAAGGCTCATTTGACGCAGTTCCTGAAGCAAACCATCTTCAGTGGGGCATAGTTGGCCCAATGCAGCCTTGCGCAGCCAGGCAAAGTCTTCATCGATATGCTCCGGCAGACGACCGCTGTCGAACCAGGCGCCGAGGCGCTCGGTGAGCATCTGCAGAAACTCCACGAAAGAAATCCAGCGATCGCCCTGACCCTTCAGGCGATAGCCCTGCTCCTTGAGCTTTATCTCGCCCGGCGCCCTGCCCTGAACCACGGCTTCGATCGCCGCTTCCCGGTCAGGCAAGCCCATCATTCGGGCGTAGTCGTCCATGAACAACTCGGCATCGCTTTCATTGAGAATGAAAGCCATCAGCGCATCCAGCGCCTCACCCCACGCCGGATTCCGCGAACGCAGCCGTCGCTCCATGTGCTCGTCAAGAATCAGGTTGAACAGGGATTTCAGACGCGCATGGCGCAGGCGGAGACTGACTTTCTTGAAGTCAGGGTCACTGAAGTGATAAGCGTGATGCCCCAGTTCATGCAAAACCAGGGCATCAAACAACTCCGCCCCCCGCGACTCTTCCAGTACCCGGGGATTGATATAAATCCTCACCGGATCGCCATAACCTGCCGGATGGGTGTAGCCCAGGCCTTCATCGGTCAAACAAATATCAACCGGGCACCCAAGCAGCTTCCACCCCGCTTGCACCCCCCGCATCAGACAATCACTTAGCCTTTTGGAGTCCATTATCGTTTCGCGCTAGGCCGACATTCCCCTTCAGATAACGCCTTCCAGGCAGCGATGATCTGTGCCGGTGATTTCAATTGCTCAGTGATCACGGCCTCGGCATTGTCACCCGTGCGTAACCGATGCAGCAACTGGCGGACAATCGGCGGATACTTTCGGGCGACACCGTCAAATATGCGCCCCTGATCCCGAGCACTCAAATCATCAAAATTCGCTTCTGTACGTCGCCCCTGTTCGAGTACGCCTTCATACAACTGCTCAAGGCTGCACTGCAAATCAGGAAGTATCCTCATGGATTCGGCAAGCATCTGCCCAAGCCGCGCCTGATCTGCTGCTGACGCCTTGCCGCAATCCAGCCAATCAGACAGTTTGTCCATGGCCCAATGTTCAGGTGCAATCTCTGGCGCCTTTTTCTGTGGCATTGCGAGATGGCGATACTGGCGATGCACAATCTGCCAGTGATTGGCTCGGGCCGACACAGACACGATTCGAAATTCGGGGAGAATCAGGCCGGTCAGGGCCCCTCCCATATAGACGCTGGTGTCCAGGCCGTAGACCAAGTCCCGGAAGATGAAAGGTTCATCGTTGCGATTATAGTTTCTGTGCCCGACGATCACTGGTTTCTCGCCACGGTAGAGTTCGTACCAGGGACGCGCCAGTTTATTGCGCAGGTAAGAATCCCCACTCATGGTGCCGGTCAGCACTGTTGAACGTTGATCGGCCAGATCAACTCCCGGCTCGACGTAACCATGCACAAGGTTGGCGTGCTCAAGTTCCAGATACAATGGCAATGTGCCCATGAATTCCAGGGCTGACGTGTAATCCTGTTCCATCTCTTCGAATTGCGCCCGGGTAATGTGCTGTGCGTATGAGAACTCGACCTTGCCCTGTGCATGGCGAACATGCTTGCGCTCATGATTGCCCATCAGCACTTGGGTCCTTGGTCTTTCCCTCAAGAATGCGAGCGTCCGCGGGGACGCCGGGCCTCGATCGACAACATCACCCAGCGAGATCACCTCATCATCGTCACAGATTCCCGCCTTGTCCAGAAGCGCCTGGAGCTCGTCGTAGCAACCGTGGATATCACCTATAATCAGTGTCACGTGTCTGCTAAACTCCTTCTCAAATTGCGATTTCTAGGCGGGACAGGCGACTTGCCATAAAACTCCCTCGGTTCCTAATGGGAATAAGCGATGAACGTCCAATAAGCCAAACTATTGACACGACTTCTTGACTCTACCAATCCTGATATAGCGCTGAGTTTACGTGATGTTGATCCATTCATAAATGCGGGAGAAGACGAAATCATTAAAGCGAAAGAAAAATCGCCTAACGGACGTGCCGACCGCGTAAAAGGAACCTTGATCGCAGGGGCCTGCGGCGATGCGTTTGGCATGCCTTATGAAGGTTTGCCCAAAGAGTTGATGGACAAACATTACCGGAGTTTTACACCCAAATTCCGTGATTCCGAACACTCCCGGCATACAAAGGGGCTCAAGGCGGGATCGTACACGGATGACACCCAGCTCACCCTTGCGACCGTCGAAGCGATACTGGATTTTGATCATGAAAGAGATGTCGAGGAAGAGTTTGGAGACATGTCGTACCTTTTCAGCAACCAGATCCTTGCCGAACGTATTGGTCAGCAAATGGCGAAGCTTTACCAGAACCGTGAGCTGGTCGGTGCCGGACGGGCGACGAAACTCTCGCTGAAAAGGATTTTGCAGGGCACCCCTCCCCTGGAAGTAGGGCAGACGGACAGTTTTGGGTGCGGGGCGGCCATGAGGATATCTCCTGTTGCCTTGCTTCCACTGGAGCGCTTGAACGACCAGGGGCGATCTGCTCTGGAGCTAACCACATACGTGACCCGGCTCACCCATAATAGCTCCGTCGGGCTGAATTCGGCATTTCTGGTCTCATCGGTCATCAAGTTCTTGCTGGGCCAAAATTCGATCGAAGATCCAGGGGCGATTTTGGAGCGGGCGACCAGTGCGGCCTCCAATTTTAGTGATAAAGCCCCGTTCAGTGTTCGGGATAAAATCCTCAAGAATGCGGACGACTTGCATAAATCGATCGACGAATTGGCCGAGCAAATCGGAACATCGGGCCTCGCGACCGAGTCGGTCATCATGGCTCTGTTTGCTTTCCTCAAGGAACCCCATGACTTTGAAGCCCTGATGACCTCCTGTGTCCGTAACGGAGGAGACACGGACTCCATCGCTTCCATTGCCGGAAACTTCTTCGGAGCCTTGAATGGATTTTCCGCCATACCGATTAAATACGTCATCAATTTGCAAGATAGTCACAAGGTCCTGACGCTCGTTGATCAATTTGTCGAATACGTAGGGGATTGACGTGCCGCATCATGCGGAAGATGAGACTGGATCTAAAAGGCGGTGGATGCGCAAGCAAATACTGATAACCCAACCGCAGAAAGGCCTGATCATAATTGACCTCGATTCTCAACCTGGAATTTATTACGGTCGGAGAGATCAAGGTCTTGCCGGTATCGGGATCCTTGAAACGAATGCGACGCAGATAGTCTGGATATCGCTAAGAGCTCCGGTACGCGTTGAGCGCGATGGTCTGGTCGCAGATGATTCCAGT
>PWQG01000024.1 GCA_003556835.1 Gammaproteobacteria bacterium | reverse complement strand
TGTCACCGCCCTGAAGCCGCGCGCGCGCACCCAGGCGCCTGGAGGGGATGCCGGACAGGGTGGGGCAGGGGGTAGTGGCGGATGAAACGCTCCACCCGCCTGGCGCCGGTGCTGAAAGTCGCTGACCTGGAGGCCAAGAAGGCCGCCCGGGCCGTGGCTTTCATGCACCAGCGCCTGGAGGCGGAACAACAGAAACTGCAGCAACTGCAGCAGTACCAGCGGGAATATCACAACAAAATGGTGCAGGACGGGCGAACCGGTATCAGTGTCTCCCGATTGCAGATGGTCAGCCGTTTCAGCAGCAGTATCGAGCAGGCCATGGTGCAGCAGGGGCAGCAGATCGAGACCGTGCGCCAGCAGTACGAAGACGTCCGATCGCAATGGCGGGAACGTGACCTGCGGCACCGGCAGCTGGAAAAAATGCTGGAACGCATCCGACGGGTTGAAACCGGGCAACAGCAGCGCCAGGAGCAGCGTAACCACGATGAATACGCTCGCCGTGGCGTCCGCAAGATCTGGGACTGAATAGCGCGGCGCAGAAGTGGCAAGCTAATTGCTGAGGATATTGCCGATAGTACGGTATGACTTATTGCAACCATTGCCACTGCGGATGAAGCGCCCATGACACAATCCACTCTGCAACTCCTGCTGCCCGGCTCCGAGCGACGCACCGCCAGTATGGCCAGGAATCCCCTGCCTGGCCCTTCTGGCGCCGCTTCCCTGCCTCCGGTGCCGGGTGCAACAGCGAGTGAGGAGCGCCCTGACAAAGGGGAGGCGTTTGCCGACCTGCTGCGCCAACAGCATCCGGAGTTGTCGCCGCCAAAGGAGGCAAGGGGCGGAAAGAACCTGCCGCAGGAGGGACGCAGCTTGCCGCTGGCCGCGCAGACGGGACGAGCGGAAGCGGCCGATCGCGCTGCAGAGTCCCTCGGGCCCGATTCACGCGCCGAGGCATTGCATCCTGTATGGCAGGCAGAGGAGCCCGGGCAATCCCCGTTGCCGTTCAACCTGTCCGCCTCAGATTGGCAGCGCCCGGGCCGGGGAGAAACGGGTTCCTTGCCGGCACAGGCTTTCACCCATGAGCCAGCAGAGCAACGCAGGCTCGAAACGACACCATCGCATCCACTTCTCGAGGCCACTGCCGGTCCGCCTGGCGAAGCCGAGCCATTGCAGCACCATGCCGTGTCAAGGGCAGGGGAGGAGTTGCTGCCACCAAGAAGTGCGATGAAGGACGAGTCCACCGATCAACCAGCATCCCAACCGGTAAACAGTAAGGCGGCTGCCTCAGCCAACGGCCTGTCGCAGGAACCACGAGGACAGGAATCGCCTCGTCCTCTACAGACCGTGATCAGCACTCTGGGCCCGGCACAAGCAAACCCGGCCAGGGAAGCTTTGCGAACTGAAGTGCTGAACGCGCAACCGGGGGATGGTCGCCTTCTCAATGTGGACACCGCTCCCCGGATGTATCCGGGAAGCATGGACGAACGTGGTGGGACACGTGTCACTGAATCAAAAGCGGCACAGCAGGCTGCGAATCCATCGGAGTCCGGATTCCGACCGGCAGTGGCTAACGATCAGGCCCTGAAGGCTGCCCTGAAAGAACCATTGACGCCGACCACAATGCAGGCAGCGATGGATACGGCACGCCGCGTTCCGGTCACGAATTCCGTACCCCTGTCGTCACGCGACCGGGCCGCCGACTGGCGCGATAACCGCCTCGAGCGTCCCGGTCTGATGTCGCCACATAATCCGGAAGCGCCCCAGCGTCCGGTTCCGGTAGCCGATACCCCGGTGGGTGAGCGCCTGCAACGTTTCATAGAGCAGTTCAATGGCGCCATGAGCGAGCGCAATGGTGGTTCGGCCGGCGGCGATACCGGGCCCCGTGAATCCCGGGAAGCACCCAACCCGGCAGTTTTTGCCAGAGGCGAAACGCTGAGCAATGCCAATCCGACCACACAATTGGCCAGCGCCCAGGGCATACAGGGGCAGGCACAGGCGATGACGGGACAGATGCAGCCGGGCACTGCATTGCCCGGCACCCTGCGTAGTGACGGGGCCAATGACTGGATGAGTGCCGAGCGCTCCCTGGCCGGCACAACAGCCCGGGAGCAGTGGGGGGAGAAGCTCGGACAACGCATCGCCATGATGGTGGCCGGCAATCACAGTCAGGCCCGCATCCAGCTCGACCCGCCGGAACTCGGTAGCCTGATGATCCAGCTGCAATTGAAAGGCGAGCAGGCCACGGTGAATTTTGCTTCGCCGCATGGCATGGTCCGCGAGGCGCTGGAAGGCAGCATTTCGCGATTGCAGGATATGCTCGCCGAACAGGGTGTGGATCTGCTGGACGTCAATGTTTCGGATCAGTCATTCGGCGAACAGCCGGGTGACAGCGAAACGGGACAGCAGGGAACACTTGGCGGCGAAGACGGTGACAGTGAGCTGACTACTGAGTTGCCCACCCTGCGCAGCGATGCCCTGATCGACTACTACGTCTGAATCCAGCCGGCGTCAAAAGCCGAACACCTGCGTCAGTAATCCGTCACTTCATAATCTCTATATTGTGCTGCTAAGTGGCTGATATATATGTATATGTGAGCTAATCAAGCATCTGGCACAAGCCTTGCTAGCCTATCCCCGTGTGCAAAAAACGGCGCCCCGGCGCAGAACAGCAAAACGGAGATCCAATGGCCGCAGCGCAGACCAAAGGAAGGCAGACCGGCGCCTCGAAACTGATTGTCATCGCAGTGATCGCCCTGCTTGCACTGGGCGGCGCAGGGGGAGCCTGGTTTTTCCTGATGGCAGGAAACGGCGAGGCGGACGCGGAGGTGGCCAACGATACCCGCGATCGTCGCCCGATCCTCTATCACGAACTGAGTCCTTCGTTCATTGTCAATTTCCCGCATCGGGGACGACAACGTTTTCTGCAGGCGGAGCTGGCGGTGATGAGCCGCGACGAACAGGCCCTGGAAGCACTCATCGAACATATGCCCGTGGTGCGCCACAACCTCAACAGTCTGTTCAGCGCCCAGCTGATCCGTATTTTCGACAATCCGGAGGGCATCGACGAACTGCGTCAGATGGCCACGGAGGAAGTGCAGCGGGTGCTGCAGAATGAAATCGGTCGCCCGGGCATCGAGGAAGTGCTGTTTACCACATTCGTGCTGCAATGACAGCGTGGGGAAGAGAGAGCCATGCAGGATATCCTGTCACAAGACGAAATTGATGCCCTTCTCCACGGGGTGGATGATGGTGATGTTGACACCGATGATGATCTTGCCCCCGGCGAGGTGCGCAACTATGACCTGACCACCCAGGACCGTATCGTCCGTGGCAGGATGCCCACCCTGGAGATGATCAACGAACGCTTTGCGCGCTACACGAGGATCAGTCTGTTCAACCTGCTGCGTCGCAGCGCCGAGGTTTCCATCAACGGGGTGCAGATCAGCAAATTCGGCGAGTACCTGCACACACTTTATGTTCCCACCAGTCTCAATCTGGTCAAGTTCCGGCCCCTTCGCGGCACGGCATTGATCGTGCTCGATGCCAAACTGGTCTTCAAACTGGTGGACAATTATTTTGGTGGGGACGGACGTCACGCAAAGATCGAGGGTCGTGAATTCACACCCACCGAGCTGCGCGTGGTGCAGATGGTGCTGAACCAGGTGTTTGAAGACCTGGGCGAAGCCTGGCGCAATGTCTACAAGCTCGAATTCGATCACCTGCGCTCCGAGGTCAATCCCTCCATGGCCAATATCGTCAGCCCCAGTGAGGTGGTGGTGATCAGCAGTTTCCATATCGAACTCGATGGTGGCGGCGGGGATATCCACATCACCCAGCCCTATTCCATGATCGAACCGATCCGCGAGTTGCTCGATGCCGGCATGCAGAGTGATGTGGATGATCAGGACGAACGCTGGGAACGATCGCTGCGTGACCAGATCATGGACGCAACCGTGGATCTGCGCTGCAGTGTGGTGGACCGGGAGATCACACTGCGTGATGTGGTGGATCTGGAGGCCGGTGATGTGATTCCGGTCGAACTGCCACCCACCGTGGTGCTCGAAGCCAATGGCATACCCATGTTCCACACCAGCCTGGCCAGTGCCAATGGCAATCTGGCGCTCAAGATAGAACGTGTGTTTGACAAGAAATCCAAGTGATACCGGCCGGGCAGACGGCCGCGGGAGTGAATGATGGCGGAAGATGAAAAGGACAAGCAGGACGCGGGCACCGAAGAGGATGCCATGGCGGATGAATGGGCCGCGGCCATGGAGGAAGAACAGCTGGAGAAGCAGCAGGATTCCGCTGCCGCCGGACAATCCGGCAATGGCGCTGGTGGAGATGGTGCCGCGCCGGACCTGGATGTGATCCTCGACATTCCGGTGCGCATTTCCATGGAGGTGGGCAGCAGTGCCATCACCATCCGCAACCTGCTGCAACTCAACCAGGGTTCGGTGATCGAACTCGATCGTCTCGCCGGTGAAGCGCTGGACGTGTTGGTCAACGGTACCCTCATCGCCCATGGCGAAGTGGTGGTGGTCAATGACAAGTTCGGCATTCGTATGACCGACGTCATCAGCCCCTCCGAACGTATCAAGAAACTGCGCTGAGCGTCGGAAGGGCGGGAGTAGACAAACATGTCCGAGGCCGTGCAAGACAATACGGGCGCGTCGCTGGCCGAAGGCGGATCCGCCCTCGCGCCGGTGGTCGAAGTAGCCTTCTGGTTGTTCATCGTGGTGATGGTCATCCTGGCCGGGGCCTGGTTGCTGCGCCGCTTTGGCGGTGCCGCTTTCCAGGGCGGCGGGGTTATCCGGGTGATTGCTGCCGTTTCACTCGGTGGGCGCGACCGACTGACACTGGTGCAGGTGGGTGAGCAACAGATCCTGTTGGGTGTGTCGCCGGGGCGGGTCAATACACTGCATGTCTTTGATGAGCCCGTGGTGGATGTCAGCACCCGTTCGGGTTCCAGTGGGACGGGCGCGGACACCGCCTTTGCCCGCAAGCTGCACAACTACATGAACCGGGGTCCTCAATCCTGATGCGGGCCATGAGCCACATTCTGCTGGCACTCCTGTTCCTGCTGAGCCTGAGCAGCCCGGCGCTGGCCCAGGACAGCTCCCTGCTGGAAGGGCTCGGTGGTGTACCCGCCCTGACCATGACCACGGATGAAGAGGGCGGTCAGTCCTACTCGGTGACCCTGCAGATCCT
>PWQG01000408.1 GCA_003556835.1 Gammaproteobacteria bacterium | reverse complement strand
TTCTCACCCACAGCAGCGCTGCCGATGATCAGGCTGGCGGCGCCGTCATTGATGCCCGAGGCGTTGCCGGCCGTGACCACTCCACCTTCGAAGAGCGGACGCAGATTGGCGAGAGCGTCTTCGGTTGAAGCAGGGCGCGGATGTTCATCGGCGTCCACGGTGACCGGCGGTTTCTTGCGCCCCTGGGGCACTTCGATGGGAATGATCTCGTCGCTGAAGAAACCGTCAGCACGCGCGGCTTCATACTTGGCCTGGGAGGCCGCCGCGAAGCGGTCCGCCTGCTGGCGGGTGATGCCATGCTCGGTCGCCACATTGTCCCCGGTCTGCGGCATGCTGTCGTCACCAAAATTGCGGGAAATCAGGGGATTGGTAAAACGCGCCCCCAGCGTGCTGTCAGCAATCTGTTGTCCACGGTCAAAGGCCGTCTGCGCCTTGGAGAGAATCAATGGCGCCCGGCTCATGGACTCCACACCACCGGCCAGGAACAACTCGCCTTCACCGGTTTTCACAGCCCGACTGGCATCCAGGATGGCCGCCAGGCCCGAGCCACAGAGGCGGTTGACGGTCAGTCCGGCCACCGAGGTGGGCAGACCGGCCAACAGGGCCGCAAAACGACCCACATTGCGACAGTCCTCACCCGCCTGGTTGGTATTGCCCATGATCACATCTTCATAGTCTTCCGGCGCAAAGGGATTCCTTCCCACCACCGTCTTGATCACATGCGCGAGCAGGTCATCAGGACGAACCGGCGCCAGTGCGCCACCATGCCGACCAAAGGCCGTCCGGCCTCCATCATAGATGAAAGCATCAGTGTTTTTGCTCATAGATTCTGGCTCTCTCAGTCCCTGTTCATGGATGATTTCAGGCGGCACATGGTAGCACAAGGGGGGTACCGGGGGAATTCGAACGAATGCTCGATCAATGATAAGATAGGCGTCGTTTCCAGACAGGGTCTGTCGACTGCGACACATGCTGCGGGCTATCATACCGGGCATCTTGCAGCACGAATTCCGTCAACACAGGGGTAGAGAATGATACGTGACCAGGAAATTCTGAAGCAGCTCGTGGACATGGTGGAGCGCTTCGTCCGGGAACGTCTGGTGCCGGTGGAGCACCAGGTGGCCGAGGAAGGCAGGGTGCCGGACGAAATCATCCAGGAAATGAAAGAACTCGGCCTGTTCGGCATGACCATTCCGGAAGAGTACGGTGGCCTGGGCCTGACCATGGAAGAGGAAATCCATGTGGCCATGGCACTGGGACACACCTCGCCGGCGTTCCGCTCGATCCTGGGTACCAATAACGGTATCGGCTCCGCGGCGGTTGTGTTTGATGGCACTGAGGAGCAGAAACAACGCTTCCTGCCCAAATATGCCAGTGGCGAATACATCGGCTGCTTCTGCCTGACCGAACCCGATGTCGGCTCCGATGCCGGCGCTGTGAAAACCTCGGCCCGCCGCGAGGGCGACCACTACATCCTTAACGGTACCAAGCGCTACATCACCAACGGCCCTGTCGCCGACACATTCAATGTCATGGCCCGCACCGACCCGGAAGTGAAGGGGGCGCGAGGCGTTTCCGCCTTCATCGTCGAGAAAGGCACACCCGGCCTTTCCCTCGGCGCGATCGACAAGAAAATGGGCCAGGCCGGTTCACTGACCTGTGATGTCATTTTCGAGGACTGCAAGGTACCTGTTGAAAACCTGATTGGCGAGGAAGGCCAGGGCTTCATCACCGCCATGAAGGTGCTCGACCGGGGCCGCCTGCACATCGCCGGTGTCAGCGTCGGTATAGCCGAGCGCCTGATCGAGGACGCCCTGCAATTCGCCATCGAACGCAAGCAGTTCGGCAAGCCTATCGCCGAGCACCAGTTGATCCAGGCCATGCTGGCCGATTCAAAGACCGAATGCTACGCCGCTCACTGTATGGTGCTCGACGCGGCCCGTCGTCGCGACAATGGGGAAAACATCAGCACCGAATCGGCTGCCTGCAAGCTCTACGCCACCGAAATGGTGGGTCGTGTGGCTGACCGGGCCGTGCAGATTCATGGTGGTGCCGGCTACATCAGCGAGTATGCCGTGGAGCGTTTCTACCGCGACGTGCGATTGCTGCGCCTGTACGAAGGCACCAGCCAGATCCAGCAGATCATCATTGCCCGTAACATGATCCGCGAAGCAAGCTGATTTAAAGAACCGCTGATTCATTTCATGAATCAGCGGTTCTTTAACTTGTAATTCGGCCAAAAATAACTAAACTGCGTGCCTTTCTTCGTACCCCGGTACGTTCTTTTCTGGAGCCCGAACCATGAGCAAAATCGCCTCCCTTAAAGACGCTCACAGCGCACATGCCACCACCACCGTGGAGGAGCATGAATGGCCGACCTTCGACAACGAAGGTGAGCACGGGGAAGACAAGGACCATTTCATCAAACGCAATGGCCTGGAATTCGCCGGTACACACCTGTTCATCGATTTCTGGGGCGCTGAGGGGCTCAGTGACCTGGATCTGATGGAGCGCACCTTCCGCAAGTGCGTGGAGGTCTGCGGCGCAACGCTGCTGCATATCCACCTCCACCACTTCACGCCCAATGGCGGTGTGTCGGGCGTGGCCGTGCTGGCAGAATCCCATATCAGTGTGCACACCTGGCCGGAGCGCGGTTTTGCCGCATTCGATGTGTTCATGTGTGGCGATGCCGAACCGGAGAAAGCGGTTCCCGTGCTCAAGGAAGCCTTCCAGCCCCGGCAGATCAGCCTGGGCGAAGAACTGCGCGGCCTGACCACTCCCGACAACCACCAGGATTGATGCAGGGAGTCACCAGCACATGAGCCAGGAATTCTGGACCGAAACCCTTTACCCGGACTACGGACAGTCACTGGCCGTGGACGAGGTTCTATTCGAGACCCGCTCCGAGCACCAGCACCTGAGCATCATTCACAACCCGCGTTTCGGCCGCGTCCTGACACTGGACGGCGTGGTCCAGACCACCGAGCGCGACGAGTTCATCTACCACGAAATGCTGACTCATGTGCCGATCATGGCCCACGGCGCCGTAAAACGTGTGCTGATCATCGGCGGTGGTGACGGTGGCATCCTGCGGGAAGTCTGCCGCCATGCAGGCATCGAACACGTCACGCAGGTGGAAATCGATCAGGCCGTGATCGACCTGTGCCGGGAATACCTGCCGGACCACAGCGCCGGCGCCTTCGACGACCCACGGGCGCATATTGTCATCGACGACGGTTTTGCCTTCGTGCAGAATTGCAGTGAACGCTTCGACCTGATCATCTCTGATTCCACCGATCCACAAGGGCCGGGTGAAGTGCTGTTCACCAGTGATTTCTACGCAGGCTGCCAGCGCTGCCTCAAGCCCGGCGGTGTGCTGGTGACCCAGAACGGCGTTGCCTTCATGCAGATGGACGAAGTGATCAACACGGCGCATCGCCTCGGAGGACTGTTTACCGACTGGCATTTTTACGGGGCAGCCGTCCCGACCTATGTCGGCGGCATCATGACCTTCGCCTGGGCCAGTGACGACCCGGCGCTACGCCAACAGGACGCGGATCGCATCCGCCAACGCTGGAACGGGGCCGGAGTGGAGACGCGCTATTACACACCGGAACTGCATGTCGGCGCCTTTGCACTGCCACGTTACATCCTCGATGCGCTGCCGGGAAAGCGCCAGGACTGACAAAACCTTGTCATAATCGGCATTCAGACTGCCAATACCTTCGGCACAGCCCATACTGCTTGACAAGTCGGCGACGCATTTCCGATGATTGGAGAATGACGGTCGGGAATTCGGCAAGCAGGAGTTCAGGTGAAAGAAATAAAAAAATTGCTGGTGATCATAGATCCCGACGTCAAGAATGATTTCGTGATCGAAAGAGCCCGCCTGCTTGCCACCGCGTTTCGGCCGGAAGTGGAACTCTATATCAATCGCCCCAGTGACCTGAAACCGAAAAAACGGACACGACGCCAGTTTTTCGCGCGCCTGCTCGGCTTGCGTAAACCGCGCAGCCGACGCCACTATCAGCAGCGACTCAGCGCCCTGCAACAGCAGTTCGATGGCCTCGGTATCGAGGTCAGGACCACGTTCACCGAATACCGACACACAGCCGACTCGATACTGCAGAAGATTCTCGACTACGAGCCGGACCTGGCCCTGAAAAGTGTGCAGAAACAGACGGCACTCAGCCGCATCCTGATCACCAGTACCGATTGGAAGCTTATCAAACAGTCACCGGCGCCACTCTGGCTGGTCAAATCCGGCAAATGGGAGCCAGACGGTTGCACCATGGCGGCGGTCGACCCCATGCACACCAAGGCACAGCAGAACGAACTCGACCATCTGTTGCTGGATGCCGCGCAACACATGGCGCGGGGCCTGGGACTCAAGACTCGGGTATTCCATTGTTATTTCCCCGATGTCAGCGCCATGTTTCCCAAGGTGCTCGATGCCGCCGACTACATCCGCGGAGTGCGTGCCCGGCACAAGGCCAAGATCGAGGAACTGCTGACGCGACACAATCTGGAAGTGAGTGATGTCATCCTGACACGTGGCGATCTGGTGCGCACCCTGCAACACACTATCCGGCGAGAGAAAGCCAATGTGCTGGTGCTCGGCGCACTGTCACGCAATTTTGTCGAACGCACCATTGTCGGCAGCACCGCCGAAAAAATGCTCTATGACACCAACTGTGATGTCCTCATCATGAAAAGCCCGACGCCTCCCGCGGCCCCGGCAACGTGATGGCCATGCCAGCCCGCTGCTCGCACTCATGAGTCAAACCGACTTTCGCATACTGACGCTCAACATCCACAAAGGCTTCGCGGTCGGGCCGAGGCGCCTGGTCCTCAAGGCGATCCGCGAACACCTGCGAGACAGCGGAGCCAATATCGTGTTCCTGCAGGAAGTGGTGGGCCAGAACCGCAAACACCAGAAACGACTGAGCGCCTGGCCTGACGACAGCCAGCTTGAGTTTCTGGCCGACACCGTATGGACCCACCACGCCTACGGCAAGAATTCGATTTACCAGCATGGGCATCACGGCAACGCCATCCTGAGCAAATATCCGTTTCTGCGCTGGGACAACATCGATGTTTCCCTGCTCAACTTTTCCCAGCGCGGCTTCCTGCACGGCAGCATCCGCAACAACATTCACCTCATCTGCACCCATTTCGGCCTGTTCGAACGCGAACGCCGACAGCAGGTCATTCAGCTCATAGACCATATCCACCACAACATCCCGCCGGAAGAACCCCTGATCATCGCCGGGGACTTCAATGACTGGCGCCGCAGCAGCCACCGCCTGTTAATGGACAATATTGAAATGCAGGAAACGCATGAAATGATGCACGGACGTTGCGCGGACACGTTCCCGGCATTCTGCCCGCTGCTCTCCATGGACCGGATCTATGTGCGAGGCTTCAACGTGAATCGCTGCGAGAGTGTCACTGGCACCCACTGGCGCAACTTCTCCGATCACTGTGCCCTGGTCGCCGACCTGTCACTCAAGAACCCGGTTCCCTCATCATGATGGTCTGGCTGCTTCCCGTCCTGCTGGTCAGCGTGGCCGTGTTCACCGCCGGCCATGCCCTGCTGACCAGCCGTGACTCGCGGGCTGCCTTTGGCTGGATTGCACTCTGTATCATCCTGCCCCTGGCCGGGCCGATCATCTACTTACTATTTGGCATCAATCGGGTACGCAGCCGTGCCCAGAAAAACTATCTGATCAAGGTCAGCCGAGACTCACTGCCCACCATTGCCGACCCGCAGGGCACGCAGTTCAGGCCCCTGTCGACGGTGGGTGAGACCCTGACCCGAAAGGGACTGAGCTCCTGCAATGACGTGGAAATCCTCATCAACGGCGACGCTCTGTACCCGGCCATGCTGGAGGCCATAGAGGAGGCACGCAGTCAGATCCTGCTGGCCTCCTACATCTTCGACAACGATGACACCGGACGCCGCTTTGCCGAAGCCTTGCAGCGGGCCTGTCAACGCGGCGTCGAGGTAAAGGTCATCATCGACGGACTGGGCGAGTTCACCAGTGTGCCACGGATCGGCGGCCTGCTGCGCCGCTACAACATCCCTTTCCAGCGCTTCAATCCGGTGACCCTGTTGCCGCCTTCACTGAACATCAATCTGCGCAGTCACCGAAAAATGCTGATCACCGATGGTCTGATGGCCTTCACCGGTGGACAGAACATCGGCAGCCGCCACACGCGCGATGCCCCCACACGTAAACACCGGGTTCACGACATCCATTTCCGCCTCACGGGAAAGGTGGTGGACGAGCTGGAATGGGCATTCTGGCAGGATTGGCACTATTGCACTGGGAAACGCCAAGAGGCCACCTTCCGCGGGCATAACATCAATGTTCCGGATGCCGACATCTGGAGTCGCGTGGTACTGGATGGCCCCAATAAATACATGGATCGTCTCAACAATCTGTTGATAGGGGTGATTTCCACGGCCCGCTCACGGGTCTGGCTGATGACGCCCTATTTCCTGCCCACCATGGACCTGATCGGCGCCTTGACTGCAGCACATCTGCGCGGCGTAGAAGTCATGATCCTGCTACCCGAAGAGAACAACCTGAAGATCGCACACTGGGCGTCACGCAATGTCCTGCGCGAGGTGCTGGACGAAGATATCGATGTTCGTTATCAACCCGGCCCCTTTGTGCACTCCAAACTGCTGCTCGTGGATGACGTTTATTCCCTGATCGGCTCGGCCAATATCGACCCCCGCAGCCTGCGACTGAACTACGAAATCGGCGTGGAGCTCTTCAGCAAACGGATCAACCAGCAGCTCAGTGATTATTTCGCGGCCCGTAGCGCCATTTCAAAGCCGGTGACCCGGGAAGAGATTGCCGGACGCAGCCTGCCGGAAAAAATCAGGGATTCGATTTCCTGGCTTTTTTCACCTTATCTGTGAAACCTTCGGGCTTGACCACCAGGACATCTTCTTCCAGGCGATCCAGCAGTTTCTCCGCCGTATTGCCGACCAGGAAGCGATCGATGCGTGAACGGGAAATGGCACCCATCACGACAATACCCGCTTTCAGGGCCTCGGCAGTGGCCGGCAGTGCCTCCTGGATCTCCTTGTCGGTGATGTGCAGTTGCCGGTCGCTCAGGTCGAACTTCTCCAGTAAGTCCGCCGTCTTCTCCTTGTACACATCCTCGTCCACGATAACCGGATAGATTCCGGAGACGGGGACCTGCCAGGCGGAATGGAACAGATGGACCTCGCCCTTGAAGAGGTTCGCCACCGACACGCCAATATCAACCAGGCGAAAATCCAGACTGGCCGGCTTATCATTGGCATGTGTCGGGTCCACCGACACCAGCACCACCGGGTTTTCCGCCCAGGGTTTGTCCTTGACCAGCAGTACCGGACAGGGACAGAAGCGCAACAATTGCCAATCCTGGTGCGACAGCAGCATGCGCGAGATCCGCTCATGGTGTCGTGTGCTCTGCACCAGCAGATCGGGCTTGGACTCCAGCACCTTGTCAATGACCCGTTCATACGGCGGTTTGCCCCAACGCGCGTCCACCGAAACCGTGAACCCCTGTTGCCGGATCACTTCTGCCATTTCCTCAAGCAGTTTCAGATTACCGGCCACGTGCTCCTCACGCAGCTTGGAGGCGTGTAGTGGATCAAAATAATAACCATCCTCCAGATAGCTGGTGTGATCGCAGATCAGCAGTTCCAGCTCGGCGCCCGACTGACGTGCCAGCTTCAGGGCCTTGTCCAGGGCAGGCTGGGTATCCTGCTCGGGCTCGATGATGACCAGCAGTCGTTTCATTGCGAACATGATGTCCTTCTCCGCTATCCGGTTTTTTCCGCAGCCTATGACAATCCGCTGCGCTAATCAATCCCGGCCCGCTTTCCGACTGCTTCTAATTGACCCGGCTGTCGGTTACACTGACGCAAGTCAATAACGGAGTCGGTTCCGATGAGTGAATACAAGAAAGTACTGGTCGCCGTGGACACATCGGCAGAATCAGACCATGTGGTAAGCCGGGCCCTGGAAATCATCGATGGCAACGTCGACGTCCTGAGCCTGATGCATGTTGTAGAACCGGTGGCCGCGGCCTATCCCATCGATGCCTATGCCATCAATATGGCACGCCTGCAGGAGGAAGCCCTGGATATTGCCCGACAACGACTGGAAGAAATCGCCGGTCGCTTCAAGATCCCTTCGGAACGACAGCTCATCGAAGTCGGGCCGGCTGCCGCCCGGATCCGGGAAACTGCGGAAGAACATGGCTTTGACCTGATTGTCATTGGTAGTCACGGCACCTCAGGCTGGAAACTGCTTTTGGGCTCCACCGCCAACAAAGTTCTGCATGGCGCAAAATGCGACATCCTCACAGTGCGGGTCGGAAATTGATCCCAAACCCGGATCCGGTACCAGTATGAGCAACCTGAACGGCAATAATGTATCTGCAAGCATCGCCGCGGAGAAACTCGCCAGCAGCTCGGGCAACAACCCCCTGTTGCGGACCTGCCCGCAAAATCCTGCGGTGAGCTGCTCCAGCTGTCGGCTCGCCGACCTTTGCCTGCCCATCTCCCTGAACCAGAATGAGATTTCCCAACTCGATGAAATCATCGAGCGGAACCGTCCATTGAAGAAAGGAGAGCATCTCTATCGCCAGCGGGACCCGTTCCGCTCGGTGTTTGCTGTGCGAAGCGGCAGCTTCAAATCCTATGTGCTCAATGCCGACGGCCAGAGCCGGGTCACCGGTTTCTATATGCCGGGTGAGATCCTGGGTATGGACGGAATCGGAAAGCGGGAACATATGAATTCCGTCATGGCGCTGGAACACTCCTCCATCTGCGAAATCCCCTTCACCCAACTGGAAAAACTGAGCCAGCAGCTTCCCAACCTGCAGAGCCGCTTTTTCTCCATCATGGGCAATGAAATCACCAAGGACCAGGAGATCCACACCCTGCTCAGCAGCTACAGTGCTGAAGAGCGCCTGGCATCCTTCCTGCTGAGTCTGTCCGCACGCTACGCACGATGCCAGCTGTCGCCGGAACGCTTCCTGCTGCACATGACGCGAGGTGATATCGGGGAATACCTGGGCCTGACCCTGGAGACGGTAAGCAGGGTATTCTCGGGATTGCAGAAGAAGGGCATTCTCAGGGTAAAGAACCGGGAGATCGAGATCGTGGAGATGGGCACACTGAAGGCTCTTGTCCAATAAGCACGCAGCTTTGCAGAAAATAGGGCCAGATAAAAGGCGGCGCCTCAGGCACCGCCTTTTTTATTGCAGGAAATACCCGCTTTCCTGTCAGGCCGATCTCACAACTTGTTGACGGGAATTTTCAGGTACACCGTGCCATTGTCTTCCGGAGGCGGCATCTCTCCGGCCCGCACATTCACCTGGATGGACGGCAGGATCAGGCGCGGCATATCCAGCGTGGCATCACGTTCTTCACGCATCCGCACGAATTCATCTTCGCTGATGCCTTCCCGCACGTGGATGTTTTTTGCCTTCTGTTCACCGACCGTGGTCAGGTATTCATGCGGCCGATTGTCACCCGGATAGTCATGACACATGTACAGGCGCATTTCATCCGGCCAGGACAACAGCCTCCCGATCGACTGGTACAAGGTGCGCGCGTCCCCACCAGGGAAGTCACAACGTGCCGTGCCTACATCCGGCATGAAGATCGTATCGCCCACAAAGATGGCGTCACCGATCCGCCAGGACATGTCGGCCGGAGTGTGCCCCGGCGTATAGATCACTTCGCCTTCGAGATCACCAATACGGAATGTCTCGCCATCAGCAAACAGGCGGTCGAACTGACTGCCGTCAACCAGGAATTGCTTCTCGAGATTGAACACATCCTTGAAGATCTTCTGCACATCGGTGATGCGCTCACCAATCCCGATCTTTCCACCGATCTCATCGCGCACGAACGGAGCCGCGGACAGATGATCGGCGTGTGCGTGGGTTTCCAGGATCAGGTCTACGGTCAGGTCCTTTTCCCGGACAAAATCCACCAGGCGTCGGGCGCCCCGAGTGGATGTACGGCCCGACTTTGCATCATAATCGAGCACAGCATCAACCACAGCCGCATGACCACCTTCCCGGTCATAGACGACATAACTGAAGGTTTCCGTATCCTGGTCGAGAAACGCTTTGACATTCGCTTGCATAGTTCAACTCCTCTTCGGGCACCAGAAATGGCGATTCAAACATTATGCTTGCATACATAATATATTTTTATATAATATAAATCAAATCGACCCCTGAGGGAAACCATAAGCATGCCAGTGACAACAGACTTTGATATGGCGCAAATGCGCGAGAGCGCCGGCCACGCCACACAGGCGCTCAAAGCCCTTGCGCATGAAGATCGCTTGCTGCTGCTCTGCCAACTCAGTCAGGAAGAGCTTTGTGTCAGTGATCTTGAACAGCAACTGGATATCCGCCAACCCAGCCTGTCGCAGCAACTGGGCATTCTGCGCAAGCAGGGCCTGGTGGAGACCCGGCGAGAGGGCAAACACATCTTCTATCGCATTGCCGACGAGAAGATCCAGGAAGTACTGGAAACCCTGTATGTGCTGTATTGTCAGTAGCCATCCCCTCCAGACTTGGTAAACAGGAGATTACACCATGAACATAGATTGGACTTCCTTCACACCCTGGACAGCCTTGGGCGGCGGGGCACTGATCGGCATCGCCGCTGCCGCATTCATCCTACTGAATGGCCGTATCGCTGGCATCTCGGGTATTGTCGGCGGGCTGCTCAAACCACAAAAGGGTGACACTGCCTGGCGGGCGCTTTTTGTCGCCGGGATGATTGCCGCGCCCCTGCTGTGGATGGCGGTCGCCAGCCTCCCCACCATCCGGATTGATGCAGGTTATCCACTGCTGATCATTGCCGGCCTGCTGGTGGGCATCAGCACCCGTTACGGAGCCGGCTGTACCAGCGGACACGGCGTTTGCGGCATCTCCCGGCTGTCACCCCGATCCATTGTTGCCACCCTGTGCTTCATGGGAACCGGCTTCATTACCGTATTCATCCTGCGCCACATACTGGCCATTTGAGGAGGACAGCCATGAACAAACAGAATTTTTCCGCATTGCTGGTGGGACTGATCTTCGGTTTCGGGCTGCTGGTTTCCGGTATGGCGAACCCGGACAAGGTACTGTCTTTCCTGGATCTGGCGGGTGCCTGGGACCCCTCCCTGGCCCTGGTGATGGGCGGCGCGGTGCTGGTGGGCCTGATTGCATTCACCGCGGCGGGCAAGCGCCAGCACTCCTTCCTGGGCGAACCCATGCGCCTGCCCACCAAATCCAGCCTGGATCGGCGCCTGGTGCTGGGCAGCCTGGGTTTCGGGGTCGGCTGGGGGCTGGCGGGCTTTTGTCCCGGCCCGGCCCTGGTCGCCGTGGGTGCAGGCGAGATCAAGGCCATGGTCTTTGTCCTGTCCATGCTGGCGGGCATGGCACTGTTCGAGCTTATTGAAAAGCAGAAACAAACCGCCTGAACCTGAATATCAGCGGCGTCGACGCAGGAGGTTACCGGGGGAGTACTGATCAGTCAGGATCCGTGCCGTCCTGTCCCAGTCAGGACGGGTGCTGAGGCGGTTCGGATACTCCAGGATGGGCACCCCATAGGGTGCCAGTGGATCATGCAGATCCTGTGCCGGGCGCCGCATATCTCCCAGCGGTGGCAATTCGCCGGGAGTGGCTATAATGATCCGGTTGCCCGTGCCCGGCATGCGGAAGTTGTAGAACTCACCAAAGACCTCGGTATAGGTGACCGACTCGTGGTCATACAGGGCACTGCCGGCGAAGGTGTTGGCCACCACCACGCCATCGTCGGTCAACACATCCCGCACTTCCTCCAGGAATTCGCGAGTCAACAGGTGCTCGGGAATGTATTCGCCACTGAACGCATCGAGCACCACATAGTCATACTGGTCACCGCGCAAGCCGGCCCGCTTGATGAAAACCCGTGCGTCCACCACGTGTACCTGCATATTGGCGTTCTCACGAAAGTCGAAATACTCCTCGGCCACCGTGACCACCGCCTCGTCCACTTCCAGCACGTCAATATGCGCTTCCGGGTACATCTCGTTCAGGGTCACCGGAATCGAACCACCACCCAGGCCGGCCACCAGGATGCGCCGTGGTTCGGGATTGAGCAGCAGGCCGGCAAAACTCATGCGGGTGTAATCAAACACCAGGGTCCTGGGATCACGCAGGTCCATGCAGCTCTGGTTCATGCCGCCACGGTGGATGTCAAAGCGCATACAACGGCGCCCGTCGAACTCCGTCACCACGATGTTGCGATACAGGGAGCGCTCTTCGTGAATGATTTCCGGCTGGGCCTGCGCAGTGGCGCCGACAAGCAGCCACATCAATCCAATACCAATGATCCGTTCAATCATGATGCCCTTCCCCACGGAATCCGGGTACCAACCGACTCAACAGCAGTATCCAGCTTCCGCACAGCAACAAAGCGATGACAATTCCCCACATGACGGTGTTGATCTCGAACCACAATACAAAATAGAACGATGTCGCCAGGGTACCCAGCGCACTGCCCACCGTCGAGACAAAATACAGCAATCCGGCCATACGCCCACTGTGCTGCTCGCTGCGCACCAGCAGCCGGATCGAGTAGGGTGACACCATGCCCATCACGCATATGGGAAGAAAATACAGGAAAATGGCGGTCAGGAGCGAACCGTAACGTGGATCCTGCACCTGGCGGAAAATGGCCGACATGGTCTGGTCCGCGAAAAAAATGATGGGCAGGCAAAGCAAGGCGGCCAGAAAGAAAAAGCCCGCATAAAGTCGCGGCGAAGGGCGACGCAGAGACAACTTGCCGCCCCACAGGTAGCCCAGCGAGAGGGACAGCATGAACACGGTGATGATGCTGCCCCATACATAAACGCTGCTGCCGAAGTACGGAGAGAGCACCCGCCCGCCAAGCAGTTCGACGGACATGATGGCAAAGCCGTTGATGAAGGCCACCAGCATGATGGTGGCACGTATCATTGGGGAAAAAGCCGACTCAGTCACGGGGATAAAGCACCATCTGTGTACAACGGAACATGGCGATTTTCTTGCCAGTTTCCTTGTGAGTGACCACGGCATCCCATAACTGGGTACTGCGCCCCATATGGACGGCTTGTGCCTCACAGCAAATGGTGCCTTCCATCGCCGTGCCCAGG
Source organism: Gammaproteobacteria bacterium (assembly GCA_003556835.1). GTDB lineage: Bacteria > Pseudomonadota > Gammaproteobacteria > Pseudomonadales > Pseudohongiellaceae > PWQG01. Next base: position 5,846 of record PWQG01000408.1, on the reverse strand, counting down.
AAATTCGATTTCAGCTCGATCGTGGTGAAGTTCTGCGCACCCTCCGGCAGACTGGCAGTGCAGCCAACACCGGCTGCTGAATCGGCCAGGGTCACCACCGTTCCCGCATGCAGGTACCCGTTCTGTGCGCGATGATGCTGCTCGATCGTCAATTCCGCCTCTACCCGTCCATGCTGGACGTCCAGCATGCGAATGCCCATATGGGTGGACAGGTACACCTTCTCAGGCTGTCTGGAATCATCCCCGGCCGCGCCGCGGAAAGTATGGCTGTTTTCGGTCACGCAAAATTCTCCCGTATCATGCAAACCCGGAATGCCGGAGGGACAAGAAAGTACGGCATCCCGGCTGCGCTGACAAGTAAGGAGCCTCTGATTAAGTAATTGGTGCAAAAAGGGGACAGACCCCTTATTCTTGCCACGCCATGCAACTCTTCAATGACATATTCCCCATCGTGGCCCTGGCCTCGATCGGTTACCTGGTGGCCCGCTTCCGCCTGATCAGCAGTGCTGACACGGACAGCCTGGCCAGTTTCACCTTCAACCTGGTGATCCCCTGCCTGCTGTTCCTCAATATCGCCAACGCCGAGGTGCCGGCCAATTTCGGCCTCGACCTGCTGCTTGCCTATTATGGCGCTGTCCTGCTGGCCTTTGTCATCGCGGCGCTGCTGGCCACCAGCCTTTTCGGCTATGGCCCGGCTTCACGGAGCGCCTTTGCCATGGGGGCGACCTATTCCAACACCACCATCGTGGGCATCCCCCTGGTGCTGCAGACTCTGGGTGAAGCGGCACTGCTGCCCCTGTTCATCCTGATCGCGGTACAGAACCTGTTCCTGTTCGTGGTGGCCACCATCAGCGCCGAAATGCGCCGTGGCGCAGGCGCCAGTGTGATGCACCAGCTCCGGCAGTTATTGTGGCAGCTGGTCAGCAGCCCTCTGACCGGCAGTCTGTTATTGGGCCTGGCGTTCAATCTGCTTGACCTGCCATTGCACATGGCCGTGGAGAACAGCGTTGCCCTGGTCGCCCAGGCGGCCATCCCGATGGCCCTGCTGGTGCTCGGTGCTTCTCTCAACCAGTACACCCTGCGCGGGGAGATGCCGGCTGCAATCACACTATCCCTGCTCAAGACCGTGATGCTGCCGCTGCTGGTCTACCTGAGCTGCTTCCGGCTGTTTGATCTGGAACCGCTGTGGGCAGCCACCGCCCTGCTGGCATCCACCCTGCCTTCCGGCGTCAGTGCCTATGTATTTGCCACACGGTATCGGGCCAGCCAGGGCACGGTGGCGGCGGGCACACTGATTTCCACATTGTTCAGCCTGGTGCCGGTGATACTGGTACTGTCCTACCTGTACCGCTTCGTACTCTGAACCACCTGGCCGGACAATCCAGGGCGATGGCTATGAGCGTTCGATCACCCGATCACACATTTTCTTGAGGCTGTGGACCTTGTCGATCAGGCGCGCAAAACGGGGGTCTTTGGTCAGCCCCTGATCATAGCGGTAGTAGATCTGCTGACCGATCACAGCCAGGCGGAACAGGCCGAAACAGAAATAAAAGTCGATGTTGTCGACATTGATGCCGGTCTTCTTGCTGAAGCGTTCAACAATTTCCATCCGTGTCGGCGCTCCGGGCAGGTCGCTGGGCATGGCCCGGTACTGACGGTGGAACTCCGGATCCCCGGCTTCCACCCAGTAGCCCAGGGTGCAGCCCAGGTCCATCAGCGGATCCCCCACGGTGGACATCTCCCAGTCCAGCACCCCGATCACCTTCAGCGGATCATCCGGTGACCAGATGACATTGTCCATCTTGTAGTCATTGTGAATCAGGCTGACCACGCCGCTTTCCGCGGGCATGCGATCGTGCAGCCACTGCATGATCGCTTCATAGTCGGGTGCATCCTCGGTGATGGCATTACGCCAGCGCTTGCTCCAGCCTTCCACCTGTCGGGTCACATACCCCTGCGGGCGGCCGAAATCCTGCAGACCGGCTTGTTCCAGATCCACCGAATGCAGTTCACCAAGCACATCGAACAGGGTGAAGAATTGCTCCCGGACCTGCTCGGGACTCAATTCATAACCCTCCGGATATTCCTTGCGGATGACCACCCCTTCGATGTATTGCATGAGGTAGAAGTCGCAGCCCAACACGGCATGATCATCACAGAAATGCAGGGGCGACGGTGCATAGGGGAAAATACCGTCGAGAGCCGACAGAATGCGGTACTCACGGCCCATGTCATGGGCGGACTTCACCTTGCTGCCGAAAGGAGGGCGCCGCAGCACCCACTGCTCCTCACCGGCAGTCAGCAGGTAGGTGAGGTTGGAGTAGCCACCCGGGAACTGCCGTACCTGGATCCGGTCCACGCTGTTGCCCAGCACCGGTCGCAGGTGTTCACACAGCGCCGGCATGTCCAGCTCTTCTCCGGGGCGCACATCCTGGGGACTGTCGACGAAGGTTTTCCTGTTCTGGTTCACGCTGTCTTCCTTATTGCATGCTCGGGTTTCAACGGTACGTGATCAGTTCACGGTGACGGACATTCTCAAGGTGAGTCAGGGAATTGAACTGACTAAGCGAGGCCCGGCCGCCACCGTAGCGAATACGCGTGATCGAACTGTTATTCACCATCCAGTTGGTGGCAATGGTCTGATTATCCGGCAAGTCGAGCACACGCTGCAATGCCAGGGCAATGACGCCGCCGGAAGTCGAGATCAGTACGCGACTGCCCCCCTGATGGTGCTGCATCAGCTTGTCCACGGCGCCATGGACCCGCTCCTGGAAATCGCTCCAGGGCTCGAAACCGGTGTCGGAGGCATCGGGGTTCAAACGCCCCTCGATCCACTTGCTCGTGGCCGCCTCGAAAATTTTCTGGAACAGACGGCGATCATTTAGCTGCTCGCGTGACTCGACGACAAAACCTTCCCGCAGCCCGTATTCACGCAAATAGCTGCTGATCAGGGGATCACTTTCATACTCGTTGAAAGCACTGTCAATCTGCCATTCAGGCGACTCCGGCTGCACCAGTGGCAAGAGTGCCTCGGCAGTCTCCTTCTGGCGCAGCAGGTCACCGCTGTACAGGGCATCAAACTGTTCCCCAAGCCCCTGCAGATGGTCGGCAAGGATCACCACCTGCCGCATACCGGTCTCACTCAACTTGTCATAGGAATCGGCGCCGAAGGAGGCCTGGCCGTGGCGCACCAGTATCAGTTCACTCATGTTTTTTCCCGGATATTGTCAGGGGTATCAATGAAAAAGGGCTGTGACATGTATACGTCGACAGCCCTTATGATCAATGTGTCTCAGCGCGACGAACGGACCCTCAGGTCCACGCGTATCGCAGCGTGTGGAAGTCGCTATTGCCGTACAGCGCTTCCAGCGTGGTGGCACGTTTGAAGTAATGCCCCACATCCAGTTCGTCGGTCATACCGATACCACCGTGGATCTGCACCGCTTCCTGGCTCACACGGCGCATGGCCCTGCCGGCACGGCTTTTGGCGGCCGAAACCGCCTTGTGCTTCTCTTCCACGGACTCATCGCTGTCAAGTTTCATGGCCGCCATTGTGACAATGGACCGGGCCAGCTGGCACTCAATGAACATTTCCGCCATGCGGTGTTGCAAGGCCTGGAAGGTACCGATGGCGGTGCCGAACTGTTTGCGGGTTTTGGAGTACTCTACCGTCTTCTGCAACAGGCACTCCATGACACCCACCGATTCCGCCGCGGCAGCCAGGGTTGCCCGATCCAGCACGGCATCCAGGGCCGGCAGTGCCTGCCCTTCTTCGCCCAACAGTGCATCACTGTTGACCCGTACGTCCTGTAAACTGATCTCCGCCGCGGTATGACCGTCAACCGTGTTGTAGCCGGTTTTGCTGACGCCCTCGGCATTGCTGTCCACCAGGAAAACGGAAATGCCGGATTCATCCAGTTGCTCACCGGACGTGCGAGCCACCACCAGCAGCTGATCGGCATTGGAACCGTTGTAGACCACGGCCTTCTCGCCATTGATCACCCAGGCGTCACCGCTCTTCTCTGCATGGGTGGATACATTCGCCAGGTTGTAGCGGCTGCCGGTCTCAGCCCAGGCAGTAGCCAATTGCAGCTCACCCGTCATGATCTTCCCGAGCAGGGCTTCCTTCTGCGCCGCACTGCCCAACTCGCTGATCAGCACACCACTGATCACGGCCGTGGGCACAAAGGGTTCCACCACCATGCCCTTGCCAAACTCCTCCATGACCACCATCAGGTCAACCGCCGAGCCACCAAAACCGCCATCTTCCTCCCGGAATGGAACGGTCAACCAGCCCAGTTCGGCAAACAGATTCCAATTCTCCTCACTGAAACCACCGGGGCTCGCCACGATCTTTTTGCGTGTGTCGAAGTCGTACTGGTTGTACACGAACTTGCTGACACTGTCCTGCAGCATCTGCTGCTCATCACTATATGAAAAATCCACGATTCTACCTCTTCAGTCAGCCGGCTTTTACAGCCCCAGAACAGCCTTGGCGATGATGTTCTTCTGGATCTCGTTGGAACCACCGTAAATCGACTTCTTGCGATTGTTGAAATAGGTGTTGGCCGTGGTCGCGGCACCGCCCGGCCCCACATGTTCACCATCGGAACCTTCCCGGAACTGCTCCGGCACATGCGGCATGCAGTGATAACCGGCCACCTCCATGTAGAGCTCGTCAATCTTTTGGGAGGCTTCGGTACCCACAATCTTCAGTATGGACGACTCGGGCCCCGGCGCCTTGCCCACGCTGACGGCGGACAGGGTACGCAGCTCCGAGTATTCCAGGGCCAGCACCTCGATTTCAACTTCGGCCAGTTTGCTGGCAAAAACGGGATCATCAGCCAGGCTGCCACCAAAACCGTCCGGCACCGTGGCGGCCAGTTCCTTCAGGTCCCGCAGGCGTCGCTTGGAGGCCGGCACCTGGGCGATATTGGTCCGCTCATGAGTGAGCAACATCTTGGCATAGGTCCAGCCCTTGTTCTCCTCGCCGATCAGGTTCTCGGCCGGCACCCGCACATTGTCGAAATGCACTTCATTGACTTCCGGCTCGCCGTCAATCAGATAGATGGGTGACAGGCTGATGCCAGGTGTCTTCATGTCGATGAGCAGGAAACTGATACCTTCCTGTTTCTTCACCGTATTGTCGGTGCGCACCAGGCAGAAGATCCAGTCCGCATATTGAGCCAGTGTGGTCCAGGTCTTGGTGCCATTGACCACATACTCATCACCCTCGCGGACAGCGGTGGTTTTCAGGGAAGCCAGGTCGGACCCGGCATTGGGTTCGGAGTAGCCCTGGCACCACCAGACATTGCTGGCCAGGATGTCAGGCAGGAAACGCTTCTTCTGCTCTTCATTACCGAAACTGTAGATGACCGGTGCCACCATCTTCATGCCAAACGCGACCGGCTCCGGTGCCCCCATCAGGCCCATTTCCATGGCAAAGATATACTTCTGGGTGTGGTTCCAGCCGGTGCCACCATATTCCTCGGGCCAGTTGGGTGCCGCCCAGCCTTTTTTGTAGAGGATTTTCTGCCAGCGGACGTAGTCGTCCTTCTCCAGCCGAATGCCGTTATCCACTTTCTGCCTGATGTCTTTGGGGAACTCCGATTCGAGAAACTCGCGGACCTCATCACGGAATGCCAGCTCTTCGGCGGTAAAATCTGCGTTCACAGGGATTCTCCTGAAACTGTCGATAAATCAAGGGGCTTGCACGACTGCCTTACTGTATAAAACGCCGAGCGCCCCCCAGGGAAGGCAGACTGTACCACTTTTCAGGGACCTTGCAAACGAGATTCCGAACGAATGCTCGATATTTAATACCGGACCGGGACGCAGCGCAGCCA
>PWQG01000410.1 GCA_003556835.1 Gammaproteobacteria bacterium | reverse complement strand
CGCTGGCCAGTTCAGCCAGTTGCAGATCCACCCCGCAATGCCCGGCAAAGGCCATCTCCGCCAGGGTCGCGAACAGGCCACCATCGGAGCGATCATGATAGGCCAGCGCCAGACCGTCGCGGTTAAGCGATTGCACCAATTCAAAGAAGTTGCGCAGGTCCAAGGCCCGATCGAGGTCCGCCGGCGTGTCACCAAGCTCCCGATACACCTGGGCCAGGGCCGAGCCACCCAGGCGATTGTGGCCTCGCCCCAGATCCAGCAGTAACAGGTCGGTCTCACCCTGATCAGTGCGCAGCTGCGGCGTCAGTGTGCGCCGGATGTCACTGACCGGCGCAAATGCCGAAATGATCAGGGACAGGGGCGACGTACTGCTTTTTGCTTTTCCGTCGTCAGACCAGACCGTGCGCATCGACATCGAGTCCTTGCCCACCGGTATGCAGATGCCCAGCGCCGGACACAGCTCCATGCCCACGGCCCGCACCGTCTCGTAAAGTTTTGCGTCTTCCCCCGGATGCCCGGCCGCCACCATCCAGTTGGCAGACAGCTTGACCTTGCCCAGCTCATCAATGGCCGACGCGGCGATATTGGTGATCGCTTCAGCAATGGCCATACGACCCGATGCCGGCCCGTCGAGCAGCGCCACCGGCGTGCGCTCGCCCATGGCCATGGCTTCGCCACAATAGCTGTTGAAACCACTGGCGGTCACGGCCACATCGGCCACCGGAACCTGCCAGGGCCCCACCATCTGATCGCGCGCCACCAGGCCGGTAATGCTGCGGTCGCCGATGGTGATCAGAAAACTCTTGCTGGCCACGGCAGGCAGACTGAGAACCCGCTCCACAGCCTCACGCAGCTGGATGTCGCCGGTATCCAGGGCAACATGCCGGGTCTCCAGCGCCTGGGCTTCCCGGTGCATTTTCGGCGGCTTGCCGAACAGCACACTCATGGGCAGGTCGATCGGCCGGTTGGCGAAATGTTCGTCCGACAACTCGATCAGCTCTTCCTCGGTGGCCTCACCCACCACCGCAAACGGACAGCGCTCACGCTCGCAGAGCGCCTCGAAACGGGCAAGCTCATCCGGTTTCACCGCCAGCACATAACGCTCCTGCGCCTCGTTGCACCAGATTTCCACCGGTGACATGCCCGGCTCGGCATTGGGGATCTGCCGCAGGTCAAACCGCCCACCGCGGCCACCATCCTTGACCAGCTCCGGCAAGGCATTGGAAAGACCTCCGGCACCCACATCATGAATGAAGGCAATCGGGTTCTGTTCACCCAGTTGCCAGCATCGATCAATGACTTCCTGGCAACGTCGCTCCATTTCGGGATTTTCCCGTTGTACGGAGGCAAAATCGAGTTCGGCGCTGCCTTCGCCGCCAGCCATCGAGGACGCGGCACCGCCCCCCAGGCCGATCAGCATCGCGGGACCACCGAGCACAATGAGTTTCGCGCCGACGGGAATATCCGTTTTCTCGACATGGGACTCACGGATATTGCCGTATCCGCCGGCAATCATGATGGGTTTGTTGTAGCCACGGACTTCGCTGCCCTCTCCCACCGGCACTTCTTCTTCATAGGTACGAAAGTAACCACAGAGATTGGGACGGCCAAATTCGTTATTGAAAGCGGCAGCACCGATGGGGCCTTCGAGCATGATGTCGAGTGCCGAAACAATATGCGCCGGACGCCCGAAGTCTTCTTCCCAGGGCTGCTCCCAGCCGGGAATGTTCAGGTTGGAAACGGTAAAGCCGCAGAGGCCGGCCTTGGGTTTTGCCCCCAGCCCGGTGGCCCCCTCGTCCCGGATTTCACCGCCATTGCCGGTGGCCGCTCCCGGATACGGTGCAATGGCCGTGGGATGATTATGCGTTTCCACCTTCATCAGGATATGCACCGCCTCGTCATTGAAGCGATATTCATGGTCACCCGGTTGCGGAAAGAAACGTTCCGCCTGGTGCCCGCGCATGACTGCGGCATTGTCCGAGTAGGCAGACAACACACCATCCGGTGATTGCTTGTGCGTATTGCGGATCATGGCGAACAGAGACAGGTCCTGGTCTTCGCCATCCAGGGTCCAGCTGGCATTGAATATTTTGTGCCGGCAGTGCTCGGAATTGGCCTGGGCGAACATCATCAGCTCGACGTCGGTGGGATTGCGCTGCAGGGACGTGAAGCTGTCCAGCAGGTAGTCAATTTCGTCCCCCGCCAGCGCCAGGCCCAATTCGCGGTTGGCCTGTACCAGTGCCTCCCGACCCTCGCCGATCACATCAATGCTCTGCAGGGGGCGCGGCTCTTCATGCGAGAATAGCGCCCGGGCCTCGTCCAACTCACCCACCACCACCTGGGTCATGCGGTCGTGCAATACGGCGTCGATCAATAGTAACTCATCGTCCTTCACGCCTTTTCCGGTCTCGACTTCGAAGCAGGTACCCCGCTCGACACGCTCCACCTTGTCCAGGCCACAGTTGCGCAGAATATCGGTGGCTTTGCTCGACCAGGGCGACAGGGTTCCGGGCCGTGGAATCACCACGCGTTGCAGACCGGCGGCAACGCCCTCCTCCATTTCCGGCTGCTGACCACCATCATCAAGCAGTGCCTGTAGCAGCTCATGCTCCGCGGCCTGCAGCTCCTGCGCCACTTCGACAAAATGCACATACCTGGCTGAAACAGCCGTGACCGCAGCGACTTCGGATTGCAGGCGCTGCAGCAGTTTACGGGCACGGAATTCACTGAGGGCGGTACTGCCAAGCAGGACAAGCATAATGCAACCTTGACTGAATGGGTGGATTTCGGGGTCGCCCGAGCACCGGGTCAGGTGACCGGCCGTCGGCGGCGATATGGTACTGCATCTTGCCGTGAAAATCAGGGAAGCGCTGCATCATTCAACGCTTTCTCAGGTCCGGCGTTGCTGGAAAAAAGCACGCATAAGGCCGGCACTCTCTTCAGCCAGGACCCCTTCGCGGCAATCCGGATAGTGATTATAACTGCCCTGCCTGAGCAAGGCGCTTGTACTCAATACCGCACCGTAGCGCGGCTCCCGAGCACCAAACACCAGGGTCTGGACCCGTGCATGCACAATGGCACCAAAACACATGGTGCAGGGCTCGATGGTCACATACAGCGTGGTGCCGGGCAGGCGATAATTGGCTTCGCGCTGGCCCGCATCACGCAGGGCACCGATTTCAGCGTGAGCCGTCGGATCGTGGCTGCCCAGTGGTTGATTGATACCCTGGCCGATACAGATTCCGTCGCGGACCAGCACGGCGCCCACGGGCACTTCACCTGCTGCGGCCGCTTCCTTTGCCAGGCTCAGCGCCTCGCGCATCCAGTATGCATCGGTCTGCTCTGTTGACATGGGGCTATATCGACGCTGAACCGTCAGTACCTCCGGGCATTAATTCTCTGGGTAATGCGGCATTCAATCCAGGACCGAAAAGTACGCTGTCTGGGTTGGCGGTCCAAGATCGGGATCCTCCTCGCCGATGCCGCCCAGAATCACTTTGTAGCCGTTGCGTCGGGCCACGCCTCTTGCCCACTGCGCAAACCTGGCACGGTCCCATTCAAATTTGTGGTCCGCTTCCCGAAACTCACCCGGATGCAGGTCAAAAAGCGGATTGTATTCCCGGTTTGGTGTTGTCAGATAAATCACCCGCGGTCGCATCTGCGTGAACACAACCCGCTCCACTGCCGACAGCAACTCGGGTTTGACATGTTCGATGGTCTCCACCATGGCGGCGGCATCATAGCCCTGGAGAGAAGGCTGTTCTTCCGTATAGGAGCCATTGAGCAGCGTCAATCGGGAGAATGGTGCCTGTAAATCACTCGCAAGTGATTGTCTCGCCAACATCAGTACGCGCGGACAGGTTTCCAGGCCGACTATCTTTTCGAACTGCTCCTCAAGAACCAGGCGATGCAACAATTGCCCGGAACCACAGCCCAGATCAAGAACCCGGCGCGCACCACTGGCCCGGAGGCGGCGCAATACCTGATCCAGACGGATCTCGTGCAAGGCAGTGCCGCGCTCCATCATTGATGTGGATGAGATGAAATCATCGTACATAGGTTTTGATCAACGTCCGGCGAGATGCGACAGCTGCTTGGTATAAACCGACTCAGTCACGTTTTTCTCGGATCAGTGTTGTGGATAACCACCCTGGGAGCGGGCGTGACACCCACAGACTACGGATGCTGATTTTACAGCAAAACCAACTCGACAGCACCTGTCCAATTGTCAAATTCAGCTCTTTGTGGAAGGCGACAAGGCGTGCACACAGTCACCCGCCTTTATAGGGTCCTGGTGGCAGAATTGGTAGGTATTACGGCCGGCATTCTTCGCACCATACATGGCCGTATCTGCGTTCAGCATCAGGGTATCGGCATCGAACCCATCCTCAGGGTACACACTGATCCCGATACTCAGGGTCACTGGCAGTTCGTGACCATCAATCATGCGTGGGACAGCGAATCTGGCCAGTAGCTTCTCGGCAACCCCGGCGGCATCCTGTTGCGCTTCGATTTCAGTCAACAGGATAAGAAACTCATCACCACCGTGGCGGCTTACTGTGTCCGTGGCGCGAACACAGGACGTCATGTCCGCGGCCACCTCCCTCAGCAGATGATCACCGACCGCATGGCCATAGGAGTCATTGGTCTCCTTGAAGTGATCCAGATCAGCGAACAGCAGCGCAACCCGCTTGTGGTGTCGTTCGGCCATGCCGATAGCCTGCGTGAGTCGCTCCACGAGAAGCACCCGATTGGGCAGGTCAGTAAGGGCGTCGTGCCGGGCAAGATGACTCATCTTCTTCGTTACAGATTTTGATTGACTGGCATCGTGAAACACAATGACCGCACCGGTCATTGTTCCGAGGCAATCGTGGATGGGTGCGGCAGAATCTTCAACCTCCATTTCGCTGCCGTCGCGACGGATCAATACACTACCCAGGGCCAGCTCCACGATTCGTGCCTCATCCATGGCACGCTGAGCGGGACTCGCCCTCCGCTGCCGGCTTATGCCGTCGATAATGAAAAAGACTTCCTCGACCGAACGCCCAAGCGCATCCGGTTCCGGCCAGCCAGTGAATGTCTCGGCCACCTTGTTCAGATAAATCACCGTACCTTGCGGATTGACGACCAGCACGGCATCACCAATGGCATTCAGCGTGATTTGTGCCATGTCTTCGAAAGAGACGTCACCCAAGGCTCGCGTGTACGATTCACGCACTTGCGGGGAAGCATTTTCCGACTTACCACGGATCATGTGTTCCCAGAGCCTGTGCAAGTGCCGGAGAACCGGAAATTGTGCTGTGCGCGCGCCATTACCGGTCGCGTTTTGCGAAGAATGCGGCTGTCTCATGGCCTGATCTCTCCCCTGCTCAGAACATGCATCACGCTGGCTTTGAGCTCACTCCAGATGGCTACGAAGAACGCAGTGAGGGGAACCGCGAGTATCATGCCGATAATGGGGCTCAGGGCTGTACCCCAGAAAAACAAGGCAGCAACCACGAGCGCAGGATGCAGACCCGAGCGGTCGGCCATGATCTTCGGTGTTAGAAACCAGCTTTCGACCAGCTGCACGACTACGAATGCCACGAGAGTCATAAGTAGTAAATCAATACCACCTGCAGGCTGCAGATAAGCCATGGGCAGGATCACCATCAAGCCAATCAGGGTACCGAGGAAGGGAACGATATTCAGCAGTCCCAAGACCAATCCGGCGAGCACGCCGAAACTCAGGCCGATCAAGGAAAAGCTCAGGGCATACAACCCACCCATGCACATTGCGATGATCAATTGGCCCCTGAAGAAGGCGGTAACATATCCCACGAATACATCCATGAAATAAAGCACTTTCAATTGGGTGGGTTGGTGGAAGATGGACAGCAGTTCAATTGCCTTTCCCCGAAGCAGGTTCCCGGAAAGCAGGGCAAAGAACAGGAACAGGGGCACGAAACTGGTACCCGCCAACAGCCCGAGATAGGACGCTATGGTCGTGCGCGCACCAACCAGTGCTGGTTGGGCACCCTCTCTACCACTGCTCTCGAAGCGGTCGGAAATCATGGAGCTGAGGTCCGGGTAATAAAAGGAAAAATGTTCCCCCCAGCGTGCCAATGCTTCGGGCAAAGTGGTCATCAAGGCGACGACCTGTCTGATCAACGTGGGCGCCACCAGGTAAACCAGACCGCCTATAGTCATGGAACAAACCAGCAGGACCAGAAGAACGGCAAACACGCGCGGCAGTCGAGCCCGGTGATCGAGAAAATCCACCACAGGATAAAGCACCAGTGCCAGAATGCCGGCCAGAGACAACGACACGATCAGGTTGTAGAAAACACTCACTACCTGAGCAAATGACCACAAGACCAACCCTGCCATTGCTGTCAGTGCAATCATACAGAACACAACTGCCGTGTAGCGAAACAGGCGATGCTCAACCGGGTTGAACAATGATCTATCCGGGGGTAAGGTCACCGGACTCCACTACCCTGACTGATTCATTTCGCGGCTTTCCCCTCTGCCTTCTTTGTTCTTTTGCCTTCGCCGTTGATATCTCCCAACACGGCTCCATCTTTGCCTCCCTGGTTCCTGGCTTTGGCCTCGTGTTCCTTGATTCTTTCTCCGGTCACCTTACCGGGAGCTTCCTTCTTGGTAACTTTTCCCTCGCTTGCGCCATCTTTTGCCTGATTCTTGTGCATGGACTGATTCTCCAGTTGATTGCCCCATTCGGACACTGCCTCATATCATGAACTCATGCGGATGCAGGTTCAAACTCCCAAAATGGTTCAATCGCGAAGTGGGGTCTGTGCGTTATCCAACGTATACGCCCGGTCCGTTGGCGAATGGGCCAAACCGAGAAGCAAAACACACTATTGAAGTATCGATACCCCTGCTACTTGCAATTTCTGGATTGCCAGGAACTTCATCCTCTCCTGATAAAAGTTCCCTGCGTATCCCAGCGCACAAACAAAAGATACTTACTTTGCTACGATTCACCATTGGAATCACAGAATGGAGGGAAAAATCATGAAGAAGAACGAAAAGCCGGACACAATGCAACGTGAGTTCTACAACCTTCTTGCCGACATAGAAACTTTGATGAAAGATTCGGAAACATTGACTGCCAAACAGTTTTCAGATGCAAGGGCAAAACTGGAGAATAAAGTGGCGTCTGCAAAAGAATCGATGATTGAAGTCGGCGAAGACCTTGGCCGTCATGCCCGCAAGACCGCGACCAATGCCAATCAGAGAGTGCATGAAGAACCCTGGAAAGCTGTAGGAGTGGCAGTGGTGGCTGGATTATTGGCAGGTCTGCTCTTTGCCCGGAGATGAGTGACTTGGATTCTGGCAGCAAGCTGCACAGGATTGCCAGTAACGCGATGGTCCGATTCGATCTTTTCAGACTAATGGCCAAGGGAAAACGGAGTATGTCATGACGTATTGTGTCGGTGTCATGCTGGAGAGCGGCCTGATATTTGCCTCCGACTCCCGCACCCATGCAGGTGTCGACGACTTTGCCAGCTTCTGCAAACTGACATCATTCGAGCGGACCGGAGACCGGGTGATAGTCCTGCTGAGTTCCGGCAATCTCGCCGGCACCCAGGCTGTCATCAGTATTCTCCGACAGAATGGAGCACGACAGGAATGTCAAAATATCTGGAGTGCAGCAACCATGTTTGACACCGCCTTACTGGTCGCTGACGCCATGCGGGCAGTGGACAAGCGTGACGGCCACCATTTTTCGGATGACAAAATAGACTTCAACGCGTCATTCATTCTTGGTGGACAGATCAAAGGAGAAGCTCCCCGCCTGTTCCGTCTTTATTCCGATGGAAACTTTATAGAGGCAGGCGACCAGACACCCTACTTCCAGACCGGTGAAACCAAGTATGGAAAACCCATCATTGATTGGGTGATAACCCGCAGCACTGCCCTCAATGAGGCAGCCAAATGTGTCCTGGTATCGTTTGAATCCACGATGCGCAGCAACCTTTCGGTGGGCATGCCCATCGACCTGATCTGCTACAAGCTGGACAGCCTAGCAGTAACCATGCGCCGGCGCTTCGATCCGGGCGATGTCTATTTCTCGACATTAGGCACGGAGTGGAGTGCGGGCACCCGAGAGGTCTTCGGTCGATTGCCCGGCCTGGACTGGTAGAGACACCTGACATGTTGACTGAGCACAACACCATTAAACAACGCACACCGTCGGCAGTGAACTCCCTGTTGATAAGCTGCGAGCACGGAGGTAACCGGATTCCGGATTCCTATCGCCACCTGTTCCAAGGTTGCTGCACATTACTGGAAAGTCATAGCGGTTTCGACCGGGGTGCGCTGGTCATGGCCAGAGCCATGGCCAGGAAATTCCACGCGCCCCTGATGAGCTCCACGGTCAGCCGCCTGGTGGTGGACCTGAATCGCTCCATCGGCCATCGAAACCTGCATGCGGAAGCCATCGGCAAGCTACCCGCCTCCGATCGACAAGAGATAATTGAATACTATTACAAACCGTACCGGGCTGAGGTCGAGCAAGCCGCCAACCAGATAATTTCCACACAAGGCAGGGTTATTCACATCTCCTGCCACAGCTTCACAGACAATCTCGATGGCGTGGTGCGCCATGCCGATATCGGTCTGCTTTACGACCCGGCTCGCCAGGGAGAAAGCGAACTTTGCTTGAACTGGAAGACTGCACTCGAAACAGCTGCCCCTGCCCTCTCCGTGCGTCGTAACTTTCCCTACCACGGAAGCGATGATGGCCTGACTACGACATTGAGAAAAATATTCCCACCCGAACTCTACACAGGTATTGAACTCGAGCTCAATCAGAAAAATCTTGTGACCCCAACGAAGCAATGGCTTGGCCTGCGGGATTCGATCAGTACCTCCCTGGAGAAAGCACTCAACAGCCGATATCCATGAGGTCCCACACCAAGAACCATCAGCACAGCGAAGAGTCCATTTTATGAAGATACGCATTGGCTACGAACTGGTATTTGATTGCCCGAAACCGACCCCGATGATTCTGGCACTGAATGTGCACGCAACCCGGGTTTCGGACCTGATTGCTCCGGACCATGTGGTCGCAGACCCTCCAATACCCATTGACGCCTGTTTGGACAGTTACGGGAACCAATGCGCACGAATCGTTGCCCCCGAAGGTAAGTTGCGCATATCCACGGATGCCTACATCAATGATAGTGGTCTGCCCGATCCGGTAAACCTGCGGGCACGACAGACTCCCGTGGAACAACTACCGCCGGATACACTACAGTTCCTGCTCGGAAGTCGATACTGCGAAACAGATCTGTTGGCTGATACAGCATGGCAGCTATTCAGTAACAATGTCACAGGCTGGTCCCGAGTGCAGGATATTTGCGATTACGTGAACAGCCATATTGAATTTGGCTATCACCACGCTTGTAAAACAAAAACGGCATGGCAGGTTCACAAGGAAAAAAAGGGGGTGTGTCGCGACTATGCACATCTCGCAATCGCACTTTGTCGCTCCATGAACATCCCCGCACGCTATTGCACCGGGTATCTGGGAGACATGGGTATGCCGCCACCCTATGAAAAAATGGACTTCGCAGCCTGGTTCGAAGCCTACCTCGACGGAAAGTGGTACATATTTGATCCGCGGAACAACACGCCCCGCATTGGACGCGTCCTGATCGCACGCGGTCGCGATGCAACCGATGTGGCAATCGTCACGGCTTTCGGTACCAACACACTGAAAAGTTTTAAAGTTCATACCGATGAGGTTCGAGAGACACAATCCAAGCAGGCAATCCGCGCCGCCCAATGAGCGGCGTTCATGTCGACAGCCTGGAGAATGTACTTATGACCAATTCGCCGCTGATGAGCAATGCATTGCCCGAGGTCAGCATGACCAAAACGAAATTCTTGTAATCATTCAATGGTTGCTTGACACGATTGTGTATCTGTCATCAATCGCCATCGGTGGCATCGTCGATGGCATCGCCCACGTCGCTGACAGCATCGTCAATTTCCTCACCAGCTTCTTCCATAGGACCTTGATCCTGGCAGGCAGACAGCGAGATCAAAAGGGTACTAGCGAGCAGTGCGGCGGCAATGGCTTTTCCGGTTTCCATGGTATTGCGTCTCCAATTTAAAGTAGGCTTCGCTCAGATCATGGGCGCATGCCACGGAATGTTCTGTGCGGCAGTGCACATATCATAACGGTGCAGTATTTGCCGTGCTCATCTGTGAAAAGCACAATGAATGCAGTGTACGAATGCATCTGTTCGTTGCCGCGCAGACAAGCGGTGGCATTTGCGACAGACTCTCCATTATCTACAAGTGGAACCAGGGTGGCCCCCACCCTGGTCGCAGCACAGCAGCGGAGAACATCATGACCAAAAGAACCAATGGAGAACACGCCACAACAGACCGTTTCGCCGAACGCGCACACGAATCAGTGGACCGTATCGCCGCGACGGCGGGCAAAGGGGAAGAAAAGATACGGCGCGAGGCGGCGGAGACTGAGGTACGCCTCAAAGAGGCCGGTCTCAGAGCCAAACAGAGTTCGGAAGAGATTCTGCAGTCGATCAGTGAGTTTGTACACGAAAAACCCTTGATGGCGCTTGGTCTAGCGTTCGCTACAGGGGCCTTGCTCTCTACGTTGAGACGTCGGTCATAGTATATTTCTGAAAGCAATTTTGGTAACAGATCAGGCCGCGCCAGTGCGCGGCCTGATTGCATGACTTATTCTTCCTGTTTCCTTGCGTCGCTTTTGAGATCTCCGTACTTCGCTTCAGCCTTGCCAGCATGTTTCTCGGCTTTACCTTTGAACTCCGTGCTTCTATCCCCGGTTGCTTTACCTACAACCTCCTTTACCTTTCCCTTCGCCTGACGCGCCCTGCCTTCACTCTGATTCTTGTTCATAAGAAACTCTCCAGATGATCATGTACTTTGGTTTCCGCCTCTTCCCATGAAGTCATGTAGAAGCATGAGCCTCAAAGGATATTTCGCGCTCCAGTATTGATCTGTGCGTTTTCCAACGGAAGAAGTAATCTTTGCTTCCATAGGCGATCCGAACTGACGGCAAGCTATCCCGTTACATATTTGTTCCGCATCTGTGTGGGCTTACGAACAGACACCCAACAGCCAATACAGCCATCATCCCGTTCGTTGTTGTAATCGGCTTATCATCCGCTGCAACACGAATCGTGTCCAGAACGAAATGGCGCACTTTGGAAATACCCACTTAAGAAATGCAAGCAAGGGAGCTTCACATGATAAAAACCAACACCGCAGCAATCACTTTCTGTCTTCTCGGTGCACTACCCGTGGCAGCATCCGCACAGCCCTCAAGTCCCACCACAAACCAGGGCGACCGGGAATTCTCCATCTCCGGCACCGGCAATAGCGATCAGAGTTTCAATACCGGTAGCTTTGGCGTTACTGGCGATCTGGGTTGGTATCTGAGCAACAGCATGGCTTTTGGAATACGGCAGAGCATAAATTACGCCGATATCCGCGGCGAAAATTTCCGGAATGATTTCTGGAATGGTTCAACCCGTGCTTATCTGAACCACCATTTCTCTGGTGATCGAGCACGCCCCTTCATCGGTGCCAGTGTCGGCGGCATCTACGGCGACGGCATCAATGATAGTGGCTTCGCTGGCCTGGAAACTGGTGTGAAGTACTACGTACTCACGAATACCTATTTCCTTGCCCGAGTCGAATACCAGTTTCTATTCAGCAGCACAAGCGATGTTGCGGACGCGTTCCAGGACGACGGAGTCTGGGCGTTTACTGTGGGCCTGGGATACAATTTCTAAAATCAGCGAAGCGTTGAGGGTATGATACGACCTTCAACGCTTCATCCCAGACAGGCAAAGGAGAATAACGCTGCCAGTGGATGTCTGCGACTTTCGATCTGTGCACGCAGCAATCCTGTGCCCGGCATGCTGTATGCCTCCGTAGGCCAATGCGAACAGCACACGTGGCCCATACTGGGGATTCGGGCCGACCAGCATACATCACGCCATCTTTTCCCGTCCAGACCGAATATTCACTTTTCAAATCCACGGAAAACTCTCAGCATTCAACGAAGTCCCACGAATCCCAGAATAAAAAGAACAATGACGACTACACCAACAATCCAGATGATCCGGTTCATGATTCATTTCCTTTTTGGTCAGAAGTTCAGTCCTTTGTACTACCGCGTGAGATCCGCTTCTGTGCGCTAGCGAACGATTGGGATGGCTATCGCTACGCGAATTTCCCCACATCAGTGAACAGGTTTACGTGTTATACTGAAAGTTTACCTCAACGGAGAATTTCAGTATTTCGGTCATCATCGTGCCCACAAAGCGGATGCCAAGCAAAACGGGAGTCGCCGCAATCTACCGCTACTGAGGAATATGACATGCTCATCAAGACCAATACGGATGACAACATCACCAATTCCGATGCATTGAAGGAGAGGACCGAAACCGCAGTCAGAAATGTCCTGGATCGCTTTGCGGACCAGGTGACGCGTGTGGAAATCCACCTAAGCGACGAAAACAGCAACAAGAAATCCGGCACCACCGATATGCGCTGCCTGTTGGAAGCCCGGCTGAAAGGCCTCCAACCCATAGCCGTGACTGATGAAGCAGCAACCGTGGAGGAGGCTGTCGACGGTGCGGCGCGCAAGATGAGGCGCTCCCTGGACAGCACCCTCGGACGGTTGCAAAAACGCTGAACGCCCTCCCCTCGAAGCTGTCATCGGCATGGCGGGTGGGTTTCTGTTCGCGGGGTTGGTGCTCCATACCAGTTCGGGTTCACGCTCGGAGTAATAAGGCATTCATCATATGGAGCGTTTCCACACTCCCTTTACGGGTTTAACCCGATATACCCTACAGCACTGATTCAGCAGGATGACAACACTCTGCGGCTTTTCCTTGTGTGACACTTGTCGACCGCATAAGGACGTTACATGGTTACGTAAATTGACCCCGGTTCAGGATCAGAACTGTGCAAGCAAAACGTAAGATCATTCGTCCACTTCGCAGCTTGAGCTTGTTGCTGGCGATGACATTTCCAGTCGTGAGCATGGCCGCGTCGGACCAAAAAGAATCGGTGGTTGATGCCCTTGTGCCAGGCAGTATCAAAGTACATTCGATCGAAGACGTGATCATTCACCTTCGCGGTCTCGACTTCGAATGGCCGGTGGCCAGCGATAGTCCCACCCTCATCATACCCCGCATCGTGACCAATGATCTGCCCAACAACTGGGAGCACGGCCTGGATGTGGACAGCAAAAAAGGCATCTTCATCAGGTTGCTCACCCCATTGATTCTGATAGCCAATGAACAGATAAATGCCGACCGGACCTATATTCTGGACGCCCTGGCTTCAGGTCATGGCACTGCATTACGCAGTTCCGAGCGCTACCAGATGATTGTACGCAACTACCGGCTTCCCGCCGAAGCCGCTCCCCTGAACGTAATCAAACGGGTTGACATCATCCCACCTGCATTGGCGATTTCCCAAGCGATCCTGGAGAGCGGCTGGGGTACGTCACGATTTGCGGCCGAGGGCAACGCTCTTTACGGTGAATGGGTCTGGGGCAGTGGCATGGAGCCAATGCGACGTGATACGTCACTGGGAGACTACGGAGTACGGAGTTTTTCGTCCCTGTTGCGCTCCGCCCTTTCCTACATGCAGAACCTGAACACCAGCCACCATTATCAGGATTTCAGGACCGCACGCATGGAGATGCGGTTGCTGGACAAGTCCCTTGATGCCTGCAGTCTTGCAAGGCATCTCTCTGCTTATGCAGCGGTCGACGGAATCGTATACCGCAACATTCTGTGCGACCTTATGAAACAGAATGACCTGCATATTGCCGATTCGGCCGTGCTCGCCTCTACATCAGCGGTTATGCTCGAATTCCAGCTGCCTGCAACACTTGCGGCTTCAGCCCGGCTCAATGGGGCAAACAGTACGACTGTGCAGGCCGATTGACATCGATGGTCAGTACGCGGCGAGCTTCGACGGCAAAGCCACTATTCGTATATACCCCTGATGTTATGTGCGAAACCCCACCGACAACAGCCCCCTCCGGGAGTTCCAATGGCTGCCTTCTTCCCTAAATAAGGCCACGAGCCGACGAAGGTAAATGATATGACGTCCTTTAAACTAATGACCGGTATTCTATTTCTGTCATCGGCCGCCATGCTGATGAACGGCTGTGCCACCCGCGAACAGACAGGCCAGGTTATTGGCGGCGCAGCAGGCGCGGCCGCAGGGTCTCAGGTAGGGGGCGGCTCCGGTCGCACCATCGCCACCATCGGTGGCGCCATTCTCGGCGCCGCAATTGGTGGCAACGTAGGTGAACGCATGGATGCCAATGATCGGCAGCAAGCCGCTTCTGTACTGGAGAATGCGGAAACCGGCACAAGCACCGAATGGGTCAATCCGGACACGAGTGATCGCTATGCGGTCGTACCAACCAATACCTACCAATCCGATGCAGGCCAACCTTGTCGCGATTACACAATGGAAGCCGTGATCGACGGTCGTAACGAAACGATCAATGGCACGGCTTGTCGAAGGGCCGACGGTACCTGGGAGTAATTATTCAATTGCGACGGTGCGCTGCCGCCTTCGACGGAAAAGCGGAAGCGCATCATTTGCAGGTATTGCGTTCGTTATCGAACAGACTGATATCAAAAGCGGCTTGACAATCAACACAGACCAGCTCATCGCAATCAGTCACCTGATACCACCTCCCAAGAGAACACTTTATGACCATGAACAAGAAGCCTGCCCGGTCAGCAGAAGCAGAAAGTAAAGGGGATGGATCTTCCGAAGCCTCTGATGACGAAACCCGCATACTCAGAACCAACGACATAGTGGCAGTGCACGCCAGGGCAAGTGAGGCATTCGTCGCCGGGATGATCCATAACCGGATGAAGGAACTCGAACACGGTCACGACAATACCGTGGCACCAGCATTGATTAAAGCGATCGCAGCCCATCGCCATCCCTCTCGCGACAGTAACCCAGCAATCAAATGAAGCAGCTCGCCCCCAGCGGGGTTGCCCAGCCAAATTCAGGAGGAAACAGTGGAACAGAAACCGTACATCAAAAAACAACTACACGAATTGCTGTATCGGGCTCTGGAGACAGAACGCGGTGACATAAATATATACAAAACCGCACTCTCATGTGCTCAGAATGAAGATCTGAAAGGCGAATGGGAGAAATACCTGAAGAACACACAAAAGCATGAGCATGTTTTGCTGAAGGTGTTCGAAGATCTGGGGCTGGACCCGGAAGCGGTAACTCCAGGGCGTGAAGTCGTGGCGCACATTGGACAATCCCTGGTTACCGCGATGAAGATGGCAAGCGCGAGAGGCAGTGCCGAAACGGCGCAACTCGTGGCTGGCGAGTGTGTACTTCTGGCGCAAACCAAGAACCACCAGAATTGGGAACTGATCGGACATCTGGCCGGGATCGGAAAAGGAAAGGAAACAGGAACGCTAAAGGCCGCCTTCGAATCGGTAGAACAGGAAGAACACTACCACCTCTACCACACGGAGGGATTCAGTCGCGAATGGGGCTGCCGATCATCGGTGAGGGAACCGTGCACGTCACCGCAATGAAAATAACCAAAGCTTTGGCGTCATTCTGCCAGTGCGTGCGATAGCGAACGGAACAATATTGAAGTTCCCACTAAAGAACCCCTGACCAAACATGAAAACGGCAGGGGCTTTCGCCCCTGCCGTCCATTCATTCCACTAGAAAGTGGAGAGAGTTACCGAGATTCAATCATCCTGCTTTTGAAACTCGGGTGCAGAGCGCAGGTCCTGTCGGCTGACGTCAATCCGCAGCTCCTGATCATCATCAGCATTAACTGAAGTACTTACGTGGCCCCAGCCGATGGCTACGTCTTTCTGACCCATGCCGAGGAATCCGCCAACGCCAACAACGATGGCAACGATCTGACCATCTTCGTTGATGATCAGGTCACTCACCGAGCCAACGTCCTCATCGTTCATTGTTTTGATGCTGGCGCCCATCAAATCGCTTACTTGCCGACCATTGTTCGGAGCACGCTCCATATAGCCACGGTGTTGCTCTCGATCCATGTCACGCATGCGATCTGCCGCGGCTTGCGCGTCAGACTGACCGGCGCGCTGTGAGCTTTGGTCACCGGCAACGGTGGGACCAGATTGCGCAGCGCCTGGGCGAGAGCTTTGAGCGTCACGATCGGAATCCTGACCAATGGAGCGTGTGGCACCCGGCTGTTGCTGGGAGTCTCGCTGTCCAAGGTCGGAATCATGGTCAGTGGATTGCGCGCCACGATGCTCTTGCTGAGAGCTTTGCTGTTGGCGTTCAGCATCCTGGCCCGTGGGCTGTTGCGCCAGCAGGGAACTGGCACTCAGCGTAATGACTGGCGTGACCAATGCGTAAAGGGCGAGTGAATGTAGCTTCTTCATATGAATCTCCTGGGAATAAAATCTTTTAGCCGGAAACATTCGGCTTAACCGCTTCATCAAGGCATTCCTTCTCCGGCGTCATTACCAGGAAGGGAACTGAATCACTTCTTGAGACCAAATCAGGATGAGGTTCTACAGTACGCCGAGGGATTCGAGCAGTCAGTTCGGTGACGCACCAACCTGTAGGTTCCTGCAAAAAAAATCCCTGTATCTCCGCAGGCAGCGTAAATACAGGGATTTTTTTATGTTGGGAAATTCGGCTTGGCGACTTTCGGGAAAGAATTTACGTAATAGTTGGAAGGGTTATTCCCATTCAATGGTGGCCGGAGGCTTTGAAGAAATATCATAGGCCACCCGAGAGACATCAGTGATTTCATTGATGATGCGATTGCTCACCGTCTCGAGCAGTTCGTAAGGCAGGTGTGCCCAACGGGCCGTCATGAAATCGATGGTCTCCACGGCCCGCAAGCCGATGACCCAGGCATAACGGCGTGCATCACCAACCACACCCACCGAACGCACAGGCATGAATACCGCAAAGGCCTGACTGACCTTGTGGTACTGATTCGCCTTGTGCAGCTCCTCAATGAAAATGGCATCGGCACGGCGCAGGATCTCGCAGTATTCCTTCTTCACCTCACCCAGGATGCGCACACCCAGACCCGGTCCGGGGAAGGGATGCCGGTAGACCATGTCATAGGGCAGGCCCAGCTCCAGGCCGATCTGGCGCACTTCGTCCTTGAACAATTCACGCAATGGCTCCACCAGCTTGAGCTTCATGTCCTCGGGCAAGCCGCCTACATTGTGATGCGATTTGATCACATGCGCCTTGCCGGTGCGCGACCCGGCCGACTCGATGACATCGGGATAGATGGTGCCCTGGGCCAGCCAGTTCACATCCCGGAT
This sequence comes from Gammaproteobacteria bacterium, assembly GCA_003556835.1. Lineage (GTDB taxonomy): Bacteria > Pseudomonadota > Gammaproteobacteria > Pseudomonadales > Pseudohongiellaceae > PWQG01. The sequence continues at coordinate 1,739 of PWQG01000410.1, read as the reverse complement.
GCGGGTTGCCTCCTCATCGAAAACATCGATGAAAGTATTGCCGATGGCCTTGCGTTTGGCTTCCGGATCACTGATCCCTTCGAGGCGAGACAGGAACCTATCCTCGGCATCCACCCGGATGACATTGACCCCCATATTGCGAGCGAAGGTCGCCATGACCTGCTCGCCTTCATCAAGGCGCAGCAGGCCATTATCAACGAACACACAGGTCAACTGGTCGCCGATGGCGCGATGCAACAGGGCCGCCACAACGGAGGAGTCCACACCGCCAGAGAGCCCCAGCAGCACTTTCTCCTTGCCAACCTGGGACTGGATGCGTTCGATGGCATCCTCGATGATATTGGCCGACGTCCATAAAGCCTCACAACCACAGATGCGACGCACAAAGCGTTCCAGGATACGCTTTCCCTGCAGGGTATGGGTGACTTCGGGATGGAATTGTAGACCATAGAAGTGTCGGCTTTCATCAGCCATGGCGGCGATCGGTGCACTGCCGGTTTCCGCGATGATGACAAAACCGGGCGGCAGCGATACCACCTTGTCACCATGACTCATCCAGACATCCAGCTGCGGCCTGCCCTCCGGCGTCATCCGGTCTTCGATACCATCCAGCAGGGCATTGGCAGTGGGCACGTTAACCTCGGCGTAACCGAACTCGGATGTATCCGAACCCTGCACCTTGCCACCGAGCTGTTCGGCCATGGTCTGCATGCCATAGCAGATCCCCAGCAAGGGAAGACCCAATTCAAACAGAAAATCGGCGGCGCGAGGGGACGCTGAACCCGTGGCACTCTCCGGGCTTCCGGAGAATATGATGCCCTGCGGGGAAAAGCGCCGCACTTCCGATTCTTCACATTGATAATCCCAGATTTCACAATAAACACCGAGTTCACGGACCCGGCGTGCGATCAATTGGGTGTACTGTGATCCGAAGTCCAGAATCAGGATCTTCTGGTCATGAATATTCTGACTGCTCATGCTGCGGGGTCCGATAGTGGTTTCAGCTCAGCCGGTAATTCGGCGCTTCCTTGGTGATGCTGACATCGTGCACATGGCTCTCGCTCATGCCCGAGGCGGTGATCTTGACGAACTGCGGGCGGGTGCGCATCTGCTCGATGTCCTCGCAGCCCGTATACCCCATACTGGAGCGCAGGCCACCCATCAATTGATGCACAATGGCCGACATAGACCCCTTGTAGGGCACACGTCCTTCAATGCCTTCCGGTACGAGTTTTTCGGTATCGGAGCCAGCCTGGAAATAACGATCACTGGAACCATGACTGTGTGACATGGCGCCCAGGGAGCCCATACCACGATAGGCCTTGTAACTCCGACCCTGGTAAAGCTCGACTTCCCCCGGCGCCTCTTCCGATCCGGCCAGCAGACTGCCGACCATGATCACATGGGCACCGGCCGCCACAACCTTGGCGATATCACCGGAGAAACGTATACCGCCATCGGAAATCACACGCACCCTGGTGTCCTTCAGGCCCTCGGCCACATTGGCTACGGCAGTGATCTGTGGCACTCCCACGCCGGTCACGATGCGGGTGGTGCAGATCGACCCCGGACCAATACCGACTTTCACCGCATCGGCACCGGCAGCCGCCAGATCCCTCGCCGCTTCGGCTGTGGCGATATTACCGCCCACCACCGCCAGGTCGGGATACAGGCCCTTTATACGTTTGACCTGCTCGATGACACCCCGCGAGTGGCCATGAGCGGTATCGACCACAATG
>PWQG01000475.1 GCA_003556835.1 Gammaproteobacteria bacterium | reverse complement strand
GCGGACAGACGCCGTTGAACCTGGTCACCAAGCTCGAGCAGGCCGGTGTGCCCATCATCGGCACCCCGGCGGACGCCATCGATCGGGCCGAGGACCGGGAACGCTTCCAGGACCTGATCGTCAAGCTCAACCTCAAGCAGCCGCCCAACTGCATTGTGCGCAGTATCGAGGAAAGCCTGGCCGAGGCTGAGCGCATCACTTATCCGCTGGTGGTGCGCCCTTCCTATGTGCTGGGTGGCCGGGCCATGGAGATTGTCTACAACCAGGAAGAGCTCAATCGCTACATGACCAAATCGGTCAAGGTGGGCAATGAGAGTCCGGTGCTGCTGGACTCCTTCCTCAGTGCCGCCATCGAGATCGATGTCGATCTGGTCAGTGACGGTAAGGACGTGGTGGTGGGTGCCATCATGCAGCATATCGAGCAGGCCGGTGTGCATTCCGGTGATTCGGCCTGTTCCCTGCCGCCGTACAACCTCCCCGCCCATGTGCAGGACGAGATCCGTGGGCAGGTCACTGCCCTGGCCCGTGAACTGGGCGTGGTTGGCCTGATGAACACACAGTTGGCCTACCAGGATGGCGAGGTCTACATCATCGAGGTCAATCCTCGTGCTTCGCGCACAGTGCCATTTGTCTCCAAGTGCATTGGTGTGTCCCTGGCCAAGATTGCCGCCCGTTGCATGGCGGGCACGAGCCTGGCCGAACAGGGTTTTACCAAGGAGGTGGTGCCCAGGACTTTTGCGGTGAAGGAGGCGGTCTTCCCCTTCAACAAATTCCCCGGTGTGGACCCCATTCTCGGTCCGGAAATGAAATCCACCGGTGAAGTGATGGGTGTGGGGGAAACCTTCGCTGAAGCCTTTGCCAAATCCCAGCTCGGCGCCGGTGACATCATCGCCACGCATGGTACGGTGTTCATCAGTGTGCGGGATGCGGACAAGCATGATGTGCCCGAGGTGGCGCGCAAGTTCCACGATCTCGGTTTCGACCTGGTGGCAACCGAAGGAACGGCCCTGGTGATCGAGGCGGCCGGTCTCCCGGTCACCCGTGTCAACAAGGTCAAGCAGGGGCGCCCGCATATCGTCGACATGATGAAGAACGAGCAGATCGACCTGGTGGTCAACACCACCGAGGGCAAGCAGGCCATCGCCGATTCCTCGACGATCCGACGCACGGCCCTGCGCCATGACATCTTCTGCACCACCACCATCGCCAGTGCGCTGGCAGTTTGTGAAGCTCTGCGCTTTGGTGATAACCTGTCCGTGTACACGATCCAGGAGTTGCACGCCCGGCTGTAGGTCATGAGCCAATTGGTCGGGGCGCCATGCCGGAACCCCTGAATCTAGCCAGTTACTACTCCAAATTGCCTGTATCGGAGCGGTTCCGCCGCTCCAATGCGGGCTTTTTGTGATTCAAAACCATGTGAAAAGGAGGCTCTGTCCACAGAGTCCAGTGATATCATGTTCAGAAAAGTACCGATGACCAAGGAGGGAGCCGAGCGGCTGCGTGAAGAGCTGCAGGAGCTCAAGGGCGTGAAACGGCCAAAGATCATTGCGGCCATTGCCGATTCGCGCGAACACGGTGACCTCAAGGAAAATGCCGAGTACCACGCCGCGCGAGAGCAGCAAAGCTTTTGTGAGGGACGCATCAAGGAAATCGAAGGCAAGCTGGCAGATGCGGAGATCATCGACATTACCAGTATTGCGCCTACCGACAAGGTCATGTTTGGTGTCACCGTCACCCTGATCAATCTGGATGATGACAAAGAAGTGCGTTACCAGATTGTGGGCGAGGACGAAGCGGACGTGAAGGCGGGCAAGATTTCCATCGGTTCACCCATCGCCCGTGCCCTGATGGGCAAGGAAGTGGGAGATGAGGCCGTCGTGAAAGCGCCCGGCGGGGAGACCAGCTACGAGATCGACGCTGTCGAACATCTCTGATCCGCCCTGATGCAAAGGACGGGAGAGGTCCGGGTCGAGCCGGTTCAGTTGCTCGCCCGGGCCTTTTTGTTTCGCAGTATGTTGGACAGGCGGGGATCGGGTTTGCGGCTGGCACGGTACAGCACGGCAACATTGCCGATGCGCTGCACCAGCGTGGCGTCCCGTTGCGAGCAGATGCTCTCGATCATGGCCTGGCGGGCGCTGCGATCGGCGGCGAAGATCTTGATTTTGATGAGTTCGTGTTGGCGCAGCGCGCGCTCGATCTCCTGCTCGATGTTTTCATTGAGGCCCTTGTCGGCCACCGTGACGATCGGCTGGAGCGTATGCGCAATGCTGCGCAGGGTTTTCTGGTCGGGTGCTGAAGGCATGGCTTATCCTGCGGCTGTTGCTGGTGCCGTTGCAGTTATCGGGCGCGCATTGTAGCGCAGGCGGGCCTCAGCTCCAAAAGTAAAACTCGGGAAGGACAATACAGACATGGCGAAATCGGCAAGCAGCAAGGGCTGGCTGAAAGAACATTTCGATGACCGCTGGGTGCGTCAGGCCCAGGCCCGGGGATACCGCTCGCGGGCCTGCTTCAAGCTGCTGGAAATCCAGGAGAAGGACCGTATCATCCGGCCGGGCATGACGGTCGTTGACCTGGGGGCGGCGCCCGGAGGCTGGTCGCAGGTGGCTGCCGAGTTGCTCGATGGTCGTGGGCGCGTGCTCGCTTCCGACATCCTGCCCATGGATCCCCTGGCCGGTGTGGAGTTCGTGCAGGGTGATTTCACGGAGAATGAAGTATACGAGTCCATCCTGCAAAACTTGGACAATGACAAGGTCGATCTTGTAATATCGGATATGGCACCCAATATGAGTGGTATGCGCGAAATCGATCAGCCGCGCGCCATGTTATTGGCCGAGCTGGCACTGGATCTCGCTACATCCATACTGGCCTGCAATGGATCCTTTCTTGTGAAGGTCTTCCATGGAGAAGGATTGCCGGCCTTTCAGAATGTGCTGAAACAGCAGTTTCAGATAGTCAGGACCCGTAAGCCGAAAGCGTCCCGGGCACGATCCAGCGAGACCTACCTGCTGGCGCAGGGGTTCAGGGGATAACAATTAGAGCAATCTGCAATCCGGAGAATTTGAGGGATGCACACGCATGCAGCCTGTCGGTGCTCATGAGCGCTGATTGCTTGCAATCAATTGATCAGATTGGAAAACGGGGGAGTTACCCTTGAACGATATGGCAAAGAATTTATTGTTGTGGGTTGTCATTGCAGCGGTATTGCTGACGGTCTTCAACAACATCAACCAGGAGCCCACCACCAGCCAGGTGACCTACTCCGAGTTCGTCCGTGAAGTGCGTGCCGACCAGGTTCGGCAGGTCGATATCAGCGGGACTGCCATCAATGGTGTGCGCACCGACAACAGCCGTTTCACCACCACCATTCCCCAGGTGGGTGATCCGCACCTGATGGACGATCTGTTCAACCACAATGTCGAGATTATTGCATCGGAGCCCGAGCGGCAGAGTATCTGGACGCAATTGCTGGTGGCCAGTTTCCCGATCCTGATCATACTGGCCCTGTTCCTGTTCTTCATGCGGCAGATGCAAGGTGGTGGCGGCGGCGGCAAGGGCAGCCCCATGTCTTTCGGCAAGAGCAAGGCCAAGTTGCTGGGCGAAGACCAGATCAAGGTGACCTTTGGTGATGTGGCCGGTTGTGATGAGGCCAAGGAGGACGTCAAGGAGCTGGTCGATTTCCTGCGGGAACCGGACAAGTTCCAGCGTCTCGGTGGCCAGATTCCACGCGGTATCCTCATGGTGGGCCAGCCCGGTACGGGTAAGACGTTGCTGGCCAAGGCCATTGCGGGCGAGGCCAAGGTGCCCTTCTTCTCCATCTCCGGTTCCGATTTTGTGGAAATGTTCGTGGGTGTGGGTGCCTCGCGGGTGCGCGACATGTTCGAGCAGGCCAAGAAGCAGGCACCCTGCATCATCTTCATCGATGAGATCGATGCCGTGGGTCGGCACCGTGGCGCCGGCCTGGGTGGTGGTCACGATGAGCGTGAACAGACCTTGAACCAGTTGCTGGTCGAGATGGACGGCTTCGAGGCCAATGATGGCGTGATCGTGATTGCCGCGACCAACCGTCCTGATGTGCTGGACCCGGCCCTGTTGCGCCCCGGTCGTTTCGACCGCCAGGTTGTGGTTGGCCTGCCTGACATCCGTGGCCGCGAGCAGATTCTCAAGGTGCACATGCGCAAAGTGCCGGTGTCAGACAATGTGGATCCGTCTGTCATTGCCCGAGGCACACCCGGCTTCTCCGGAGCCGACCTGGCCAACCTGGTCAATGAGGCATCCCTGTTCGCCGCGCGCGGCAACCGTCGCCTGGTGGGCATGGAAGAGTTCGAGAAAGCCAAGGACAAGATCATGATGGGCGCCGAGCGCAAGTCCATGGTCATGTCGGAAAAGGAAAAAACCAATACGGCCTATCACGAGTCCGGCCACGCCATTGTCGGCCTGACCGTGCCCGAGCATGATCCGGTCTACAAGGTCAGCATCATTCCGCGGGGCCGGGCCCTGGGTGTGACCATGTTCCTTCCCGAGGAAGACCGCTACAGTCTGAGTCGGCAGGGTATCCTGAGTCAGATTGCCAGTCTGTACGGTGGCCGGATTGCCGAGGAGATGACCCTGGGCAAATCGGGTGTGACCACTGGTGCCTCCAACGATATCCAGCGGGCAACCGAGATGGCCCGCAATATGGTCACCAAATGGGGGTTGTCCGAACGTCTCGGGCCGTTGATGTACGACGAGGATGACGGTGAGGTTTTCCTCGGTCGATCCGCTGGTCACAACACCAAGCCGCATTCGGGTGAAACCGCCAAGCTCATTGACGATGAGGTCAAGGCCATCATCGACGAGTGTTACGAGCGTGCCAAGCAGATTCTTGAAGACAACCGGGACAAGCTGGAGCTGATGAAGGACGCCCTGATGGAGTACGAAACCATCGATGAGAAGCAGATCAGGGAAATCATGCAGGGCAAGAAGCCCCAGCCTCCGGAAGGCTGGGATGACAGCGATGATTCCGGTTCTGCCACTGCAAGTGACTCCGGGCAGGAAGCGGAAGAGCCGCGCCAGGATGATGATTCACGCAGAGAGGCCAAGGACAAGCCAATTGGTGGTCCGGCCGGCGAACACTAGTGGGCCATGCGGGGAATAAGGAAATGATCAGAGCATTTGTACGAACTCAAGTCGAGGCGCGATCCGCGAGCAAGGGTGGCTCCCTTGGTAAGGATCGCAACGATGGATTGCGTTCGTACAAATGCTCCCGAAGGGCCGCGCCACAAGCGCCGTGTGCGGCGTT
>PWQG01000049.1 GCA_003556835.1 Gammaproteobacteria bacterium | reverse complement strand
GGCAGCGAACCGGAGCCGAAAAGACCTGAATTGGTCAAAAAGATTGCAAGCGAGAGTCGCTTTCCTTACAATGCCCGCTCTTAATTTCGGGGTATTGCCCCTTAACTCCTTGTCTTACCGAAGCGGCGCGCCGAGCGGAAGACTTATTGCCGAAAGGAGTCTCCATGAGACACTACGAAATCGTTTTCCTGGTGCACCCGGATCAGAGTGATCAGGTGCCTGCCATGGTCGAGCGTTATACCCAGATGATCACCGAAAGTGGTGGTCAGATCCACCGCCAGGAGGACTGGGGGCGGCGTCAGCTGGCCTATCCGATCAACAAGATCCACAAAGCGCATTACATCCTGATGAACGTCGAATGCAAGGACGATGTGCTGGACGAGATCACCACCTTGTTCCGCTACAATGATGCCATCATCCGTAACCTGGTCATCAAGATGGAAGAAGCGATCACCGAGGAATCACTGATTCTCCAGGGTGAGCGTGAGAGCCGCGAGCGTCGTGCCCGTGCCGAGCAGAAGCGTAAGGCTGAGGACGAGGCGGCTGCCCGTGCCGCCGAGCGTCGCGCTGCCGCCGAAGCCGAAGAGGCCAAGGAAGAATCTACGGAAGAAGCCACGGAAGAAGCTGGTGAAACGGCTGAACCCGCTGACTCTGACGACGACAAATAAACCCGGTTTCTTGGATAGAGGATAGTCAACATGGCCCGTTTTTTCCGCAGACGCAAATTCTGCAAGTTCACTGCCGACGGTGTAAAGCAGATCGATTACAAGGATCTGGAGACGCTGAAAGCCTATATTTCCGAGACTGGCAAGATTGTTCCCAGCCGGATCACAGGAACCAAGGCCCGCTACCAGCGACAGCTGGCCACAGCGGTCAAGCGCGCCCGGCACCTGGCACTGATTCCGTATACGGACAGCCACAACAACTGAGCAACGCTCCAAAACAGGCGTAGTCGGCGCCAAGCCGACACGGTCAGCCAATGCGCAGTCTGGCACAGTACACAATGCAAGGACGTCGGCAGGCCATCGTGGCGACGTTCCTCTGTGGTCTGATCCCTATCGCCAACCTGTTGACTCCGGCCCTGATCGGCCTGATCTGTTTGCGAAACGGCCCGCAGGAAGCAATACGGGTCCTGTTGTGGGCCGGCTTGCCACTGCTGGGCTGGGCCATGATCGGCGATATTTCGCCCCTGATCGTGACCCTTGGCGCCCTGATGATGGGCACTGTGTTGCGAAGTACCGGGTCCTGGGAACGGACCCTGATCGCGGCGATTTTTGTGGGCGTGGCTGCCGAGATGTTGCTGCGACTGCGCCCGGAGTTTCTGGCGCAGATCATGGCCCAGCTCGAAGTGATGATGGCTGGCGAGCTGCAGGACGAGCTGACGCTGCAGGACATGCAGGGATTCCTGTTCAGCCTGTTTGGCGTCATGCACATGTTCATGGCCATCTGCCTGATGCTGCTGGCGCGCTGGTGGCAGGCAGTGTTGTACAACCCGGGTGGATTCCGCGAGGAGTTTCACCAATTGCGGCTGCAGCCGCGGCTGGCCATGTTGCTGGCGCTGCTGTTTGTCCTGGCTAGCTTTGGAGTGCCGGTCCTGTCGGGCTGGGTGCTGTACTTCATCATGCCGTTGTTCTTTGCCGGGCTGGCCCTGGTACATGGCCTGATTGGCCTGAAGAAAATGTCCGGTATCTGGCTGGCCGCTTTCTACATGATTTTGCTGAACCCGCTGGTTGCGCAACTGCTGACCGTGACGGCGCTGATTGATAGCTGGTATGACTTCCGCTCCCGGATCAGGCCGGCACCGACTGACAACGAGGACTGAGAAAATGAACGTAATACTTCTGGAAAAGATCGGCAAACTGGGCAACGTCGGTGACACGGCGGCTGTGAAAGCCGGTTTCGCCCGCAACTTCCTGTTCCCGACTGGCAAGGCCATCCCGGCAACCAAAGCCAATGTGGCCGAGTTCGAGTCGCGCAAGGCCGAGTTGATGGCAGCGCATAACGAGAATGTCGCAGCCGCCCAGGCCCGAGCGGAAAAGCTCAAGGATCTGACGGTCACCATCGAAGCCAATGCCGGGGAAGAAGGCAAGCTGTTCGGTTCGGTGGGCACTGCTGATATCGCCGAGGCGGTCAGTGCGGCCACTGGTGCCGAGTTCGTCAAGGCCGAAGTGCGACTGCCACTGGGTGTCATCCGTGAGACCGGTGAATTCGAGATCACGATGGACCTGGGCTTTGAAGTCGAAGAGGACATCAAGCTCGTCGTGGTTGCTCAGAGCCTCTGATACCGAGGTAAACGCATTGCACCCCCAAACGGTGACCGGCCCAGTGCTTGTCGCCGCCCCGCCTTGGTGGGACAATAAAGCACCGTTGTCGACTGGCAGCGGTGCTTTTTTCATGGAAGTCCGTTGCTATGTCAGATTCGCCCGGGACAACCCCCGCTGCCAGACAGGATACCTCCGGTTCCCTGGTCTCCCTGAAGGTGCCACCGCATTCCCTCGAGGCCGAGCAGGCCGTGCTGGGCGGTATCATGCTGGATCCCTCGGCCTGGGATACCGTCATCGAGGAGCTTCGTGAAGAAGATTTCTACCGCCAGGAACATCGCCTGATCTTCCATTCCATGTTCCAGCAGGTTGAGGCCGGCAAACCCGTGGATGTGGTGACCCTGGTCGAGGCGCTGGACCTGCGCGATGAGCTGGAGGCGGCCGGCGGTGTCGAGTATCTGGGAGATCTTGCCAGTCATGCGCGAGGTACCGCCAATATTGCCGCCTACGCCAAGATAGTGCGTGAGCGGGCCACGCTGCGCACGCTGATCCGGGTGGCTGGCGAGATTGCCGACAACTCTTACAGCCCCGCCGGGCGGGACGTTGCCGATCTGGTCGATGAAGCCGAAAAGAAGGTGTTCCAGATTGCTGATGACCGTGCGGGCGAGGGTGCCGGGCCGGTGCAGATCAACCCCATGCTCAAGAGCGCTGTCGAGCGCATCGACGAGTTGATCAAGAGCAAGGGAGGGGTCACGGGTCTCAGTACCGGTTTCAAGGACCTGGATACCAAGACGTCCGGCCTGCAGAACTCCGACCTGGTCATCGTGGCGGGCCGACCCTCCATGGGCAAGACCACTTTCGCCATGAACATGGTTGAACACGCTGTCCTCACCCAGGACAAGCCCGTACTGGTATTCAGTCTGGAGATGCCCGCTGAAAGCCTGATTTTCCGTATGCTCAGTTCCATCGGCAAGATTGACCAGTCGAAGTTGCGCAGTGGCAAGCTGGATCAGGAAGACTGGCCCAAACTCACCGCCGCCATCAGCAAACTCAAGGACCGACCACTGCTGATTGATGACAGTGTTGGTGTAAGCCCCACGGAGATGAGGGCCCGGGCCCGCCGTGTGGTGCGCGAGTACGGCGACCTGGCCATGGTCATGGTCGACTATCTCCAGCTCATGCAGATCAAGGGCTTTGGTGACAATCGCGTGGGTGAGATTTCCGAAATATCACGATCCCTGAAAACCCTGGCGCGGGAATTTGATTGTCCGGTGGTCACGCTCTCGCAGCTCAATCGTGGCCTGGAGCAACGGCCCAACAAGCGTCCGGTGATGTCGGATCTGCGTGAGTCCGGTGCCATCGAGCAGGACGCCGACATCATCGCATTTGTCTACCGGGACGAAGTGTACAACGAGGATTCCAGTGACAAGGGCATTGCCGAGATCATCATCGGCAAGCAACGTAATGGCCCCATCGGTACTGTCCGCCTGAGCTTTCTGGGTCACTACCTGCGTTTTGACAACCTGGCACTGCCCGACTACGACGAGGCTTATGGTCGCTGAAGCGTCTTATCATGGATGAACTCTACCCCGAACGTGTCCGCGCCGACATCGACCTGGGCGCTCTCCAGCACAACTTCCTTGTAGCCCGCAGGCAGCGCCTGGACAGCCATGTGCTTGCCGTGGTCAAGGCCAATGCCTACGGGCACGGCGTTGACCGGGTTGCGCCCGCGCTGTTCCGCGTCATGCGCCAGGGAGATGCCTTTGCGGTGGCAACAATCGGCGAGGGTGAGCAGCTGCGGAGTCTGCTGCCCGACGCCAATATTCTTGTCATGCAGGGCGCGGTCAATTCCGAAGAATTACAACGGGCGCTGACGGGGCGTTTCTGGCTGGTGCTGCATTCGCCTTATCAATTGCAGTTGCTGCAGGAGGCGAAGCTTTCCGCCGGTACCGGACTCAATGTCTGGCTGAAACTGGAAACCGGCATGAATCGGCTGGGTATGGGCTTCGAAGACTTCGAATATTGCTGGCGGGGTCTACAGGACCTGCCCGGGGTGGGGCGCCGGGTCATCATGTCCCATCTTGCCAGCGCGGATGATCGGGGCAGTGACTCAGTTCTCCGCCAACAGCAACGGCTGCAGGATATGTTGCAGGGGCTGGCCGCCGAGACCGGGGACTGGAGCATCAGCCTGGCCGCTTCCGGCGCTGTCCTGTCCTGGCCGCAGACCCATCATGACTGGCTGCGGCCGGGCATCATGCTCTACGGGGGTTCTTCCGTGCTGGGCGAAACCGGTCCTGAGCGGGGCCTGCGCCCGGTAATGACCCTGCGTTCACGCATTGTCTCCATCAAGACCGTGGCGGCTGGGGAAAGCATTGGTTATGGTGCCACGTATACCTGTTCTTCCCAGCGTTGTATGGGTGTGGTATCCATCGGCTATGGGGATGGTTATCCCCGTCATGCACCCAACGGTACCCCGGTGCTGGTGATCGGAGGTGACGGTCCCCGGCGCACGGAAATCATTGGGCGGGTCTCCATGGATATGATCACGGTGGCCCTGGATGACATTGATGCCCGTGTCGGCGACGAGGTGATTCTCTGGGGCCAGGGATTGGCCGCGGACGAGATCGCGGTGGCCAGCGGCACAATTTCCTATGAACTGTTCTGCAAGATCACGTCCCGCGTACCCTTTCAGTATCATGGTGGCGACGGCGACAGGGAGGACGTCTGATGGCCAAGGCAAAGATCGCATTTGTCTGCACCGAGTGTGGTGCGGAACATGGGCAGTGGCAGGGACAGTGCAGTGCCTGCGGGGAATGGAATACCCTGTCGCAGATCAGCCTGGGTAGCACCAGGGCGGTGGCTGCCGCCAAACCGGATTTCCGTCGACAGGGCTATGCCGGTGATCGTTCCGAGGTGCAGGACCTGTCCGAGATTGATCTGGAAACCGTGCCACGTTTCTCCAGCAGTATCTCCGAGCTGGACCGGGTGCTGGGTGGTGGCCTGGTGCCGGGTTCCGC
>PWQG01000465.1 GCA_003556835.1 Gammaproteobacteria bacterium | reverse complement strand
GAACGAGGTCCTGCGCTACACTGAAATCACACCCGTACCCGGCGGCCCCGGTCATGTGCTCGGCATCATCAACCTGCGCGGCGACGTGGTCACCGTGGTCGACGGGCGTCGCGTTTTTGGCCTGGGCAGCGGTGAAATCAATGAACAGACCCGGATCATAGTGGTCGAGATCGAGGATTTCATCCTCGGCATCCTGGTCGACCGTGTCTCCGCAGTGGTCGACCTGCGCGAAGACCTGATGGAAAGCTCCCCCAACACCGGCAACGAGATGGCCACACGCTTCATCCAGGGTGTATACAATGAAGAGGATGCGCTCCACATCCTGGTCGACTTCAGTCAAATGACACAAATCTGAAAGCCGCAGTTACCACTCACTCAAGTCGGCTGCCCAGGGCCTGCAACAGGCGTTGATGAATTCCGTCAAAACCGCCATTGCTCATGATGATGACTGTGTCACCCGCCAGGCACTCCTCTTGCAGAAGCTGGAGAATCTCTTCGCTGGAGGGCAGTACGCGGACCCTGTCATCACCCCCCTGTAGCAACGCAGCTTCCAGATCCAGCGACGCAGCGTCATCACCCGGCCGCAACCAGAGCGACATATCCGCCGCCTGACAGGCCTCGGCCAGCACATCGCGGTGCACCCCCATCTTCATGGTGTTGGAACGCGGCTCGATCACCGCGATCAGGCGCTCATCAGCTGTCAGCCTTGCCCGGGCCGCTTCCAGGGTCAGCGCAATGGCGGTGGGATGATGCGCAAAATCATCGTAAACCGTCACACCAGCGACTTCCCCCAGGCATTCCATGCGCCGCTTCACACCACGGAACTGCGCCAGGGCCTCGGCCGCCACCGCTGGTGCAACCCCTACGTGGCGCGCGGCCAGAACTGCTGCCAGGGCATTGCGTACATTATGACTGCCGGACTGGTGCCAGCGAATCTCGTGCTCCGGCTCCTGATTTCCCCCGTTGGCCGGCAGGCGGAAACGGAAACGGGAGCCGTCCGCCGAATCAAGCCGGGCCACTGCGCCGGATGCCCCGCCCGGATCAGCATCAGCACCTGTCAGATCGAACCGCTCCACCGGTGTCCAGCAACCCTGCTCCAGCACAGCGTCCAGGTTTGCATCATCGCAGGGCAACACAACCAGGCCTTCGGAGGGAACGGTGCGCAGCAGATGATTGAACTGACGCTGGATCGCGGCAAGATCGGGAAAAATGTCCGCGTGGTCGTATTCCAGGTTGTTGAGCACCAGGGTGCGGGGGTGGTAATGCACAAACTTCGAACGCTTGTCGAAGAAAGCACTGTCGTATTCATCCGCCTCGACCACAAAAAACGGGGTTTCGCCGAGCCGCGCCGACAAGGGAAAATTCTGCAGCACGCAGCCAATCAGATAACCTGGCGCCATGCCCGCATACTCCAGAATCCAGGCCAGCATGGCACTGGTGCTGGTCTTGCCATGTGTGCCCGCCACGGCCAACACCCAGCGGCCGGGCAACACATGCCGGGCCAGCCACTCGGGTCCGGAGCAGTACGCCATGCCCCGGTTGAGCACATGCTCTACCGCCGGATTGCCCCGGGACAGGGCATTACCGATCACCACCAGGTCCGGCGCCTCGGCTTCCAGATGTCCCGGATCATAGCCTTCCTGCACCCGGATACCTTCGCGGGCCAATTGCGTGCTCATCGGCGGATAGACGTTCGTATCACTGCCGCTGACGCGGAAACCCAGCTCCCTGGCAATCAGTGCCAGCGAACCCATGAAGGTACCGCAGATACCGAGGATGTGAATATGCATGCCTGCTCCCGTTGCTGGCAAATGCGGCCTATTCTATAGGACCCGGCGCAGCAGCAGAAGCCGGGCGACAGCCGGGGCCTGGACCACTACAATACGAGAAAGCCTTGAATAATGCCCATGACATGAAGCCGATCAGCCTGCATGACTTTGCCCTGCAACTCTATGCCCGCCCCGGGGTGGAGCCCCTGTGCCTGTCCCTGCAGGATGACCATGGTGCTGACGTCAACATGTTGCTGTTCCTGTGCTGGCGCGGCCATACCGGCCACCGTATCACTCAGCAGGAACTGAACGCCGCAGTCGGACTGTCCCGGCGCTGGTCGGAATCGGTGACCGCACCGCTGCGGGACATCCGCCGCTGGATGAAACAACAAGTCGAAGCCGGGGAAGATCCGGCGTTCAGCGGCCTGCGCGAACGCATAAAGCATCTGGAACTGGAAGCGGAGCTGTATCAGTTGCAACGCCTTGCCGAATTGGATGAAGGGCAGGATGCAGCTCACGGTACCACATCTCCCGCAATGGCCATCCATTACAACCTGGTCGACTATACCCGGCTCGCGCGACTGCAGCCGTTACCGCCGGACGGCTACTGGAAGCAGCTGGTCCAGCACAGCCGGCAAATCAGCGGGCAGTCGGACCCTGCCAGCGGGTGACGATGCCCGGGTCTATATCAAACAGGTCCAGGCAACGGCCCACACTGTGATCCACCAGCTCCGCCACCGACTGCGGCCTGGTGTACAGCGCAGGCATGGGCGGCGCGACAACGGCACCCAGCTGGCAGGCCTTCAGCAACAGCTCGCAGTGACCGGCGTGCAGCGGACTCTCCCGTGGCATCAGAACCAGCCGCCGTCGCTCCTTGAGCACCACATCAGCGGCCCGGACCAGCAGGTTGTCGGCATGGGAATGCACTATGGCCGAAAGGGTTTTCATGGAACAGGGAGCCACCACCATACCGTCTGTGCGGAAGGAGCCGCTGGCGATGCTGGCCGCCAGATCCTTGACCGAATGCACTTCGTCAGCCATGGCCCGGACCGCATCCACATCGTGATCGGTTTCCAGTGCAATATTGAGCCGGGCCGATGCCGTCATGACCAGATGTGTCTCCACATCCTGTTCGGCCTGCAACACTTCCAGCATCCGGATTCCATAGATCAGGCCGCTTGCTCCCGACATTCCAATGATCAATCGTTTCATACAGGGTTCCATCTGGTCATTCGCATTTGCCTAATCAGCAGGCAGTTTGTACCATTATGCCGCTATCCTGCCGCCGGTCACAAACAGCCCGCGGTGCAGCAGCTTCCCGACGGCGTTCCAGACAGGATTTTTGATGAGCGACACCAGCCAGCCAGGCCCAGGCAATCTGTTCTATGCGCAGTCCGGAGGGGTCACCGCCGTCATCAATGCCAGCGCCTGTGGCGTCATCGAGACCGCTCGTCAGCACCCGGACCGGATCGGCAAGGTATACGCCGGGCGCAACGGCATCATTGGAGCGCTGCGCGAGGAGCTGATTGACACCAGTCACGAATCGGACAGCAGCATCGCGGCCCTGCGACACACCCCCTCCGGCGCCTTCGGCTCCTGTCGTTACAAGCTCAAGAGTTATACCGAGAACCAGACCGAGTATGATCGGCTGATCGAGGTGTTCCGGGCACATGACATCCGCTACTTCCTCTATAACGGTGGCGGCGACTCCCAGGATACCGCCAACAAGGTATCCCAGCTCAGCGTCAAGCGCGGCTTCCCCATCACCTGCATCGGCATACCCAAGACGGTGGACAATGACCTGCCGCTGACGGACAACTGTCCCGGCTTCGGCTCTGTGGCCAAGTATGTTGCGGTCAGCATCCGTGAAGCGGGCCTGGATGTCGCTTCCATGTGTGAAAGCTCGACCAAGGTTTTTGTCATGGAAGTGATGGGACGGCACGCGGGATGGATCGCCGGAGCAGCCGGGCTGGCGGCCGAGAAGGAAGGAGATGCGCCACATATCATTCTTTTTCCGGAAGTCGCCTTCGACAGGCAACGATTCCTGAAGAAAGTGGAACGCTGCGTAAAGAAATTCGGCTACTGCGCCATTGTGGTATCCGAGGGCGCCCGTTACGAAGACGGGCGTTTCCTGGCTGATGCCGGGGGCAAGGATGCTTTCGGCCATACACAGCTCGGCGGTGTGGCCCCGTTCATCGCCAACATGATCCGGGAAGCGCTAGGGTATAAATACCATTGGGCTGTATCGGACTACCTGCAGCGCGCCGCCCGCCATATCGCATCAGCAATGGATGTCGAACAGGCCTATGCCATGGGGAAGGCAGCGGTGGACTTCGCTCTATCCGGCAAGAACGCGGTGATGCCGACCATAGAGCGAGTATCCAATGCTCCCTACCAGTGGCGTGTTGGTGAGGCGGCACTCAGCGACGTGGCCAATGTGGAAAAGCCCATGCCCGCAAGTTTCATTGCCGATGACGGCATGAGCATCACCGCAGAGGCTCGCGAGTATTTCCTGCCATTGATCCAGGGTGAGGATTATCCGCCCTATGTCGACGGGTTACCGCAATACGCCAGCCTGCAGCACCGCCTGACAGAGAAGCAATTGCCGGACTGGCTGGAAGTCTGATCACGGCGAAAGCCGTTGCAGCGCCCAATTACCTCCGGCCTGAAGCTGGTACTCAAAACGATCATGCAGGCGATGGCGCCCGCCCTGCCAGAACTCCATGCGCTCGGGTCGCACAATATAACCACCCCAGTCGTCGGGTGCGGGAATTTCGCGGCCTGCATATTCCTTCTCCAGGCGACGGAAAGCCTGCTCCAGGGCATCACGGTCCGGCACCGGTTGACTCTGCTCTGAGGCGATGGCAGCCAATTGGCTTTCCCGCGGCCGGCTGTGGAAATACTCGGCGGAACGCGCTTCCGGAATCCTGTCCACCTGACCGGCCACAATCACCTGGCGCTCCAGCGCATGCCAGGGAAAGTGCAGGCTCACCCGGGGATTGGCTGTCATGGCCCGCCCTTTGCGACTGTCGTAGTTGCTGTAGAAGACAAAGCCTTCAGCATCGAACCCTTTCAACAAAACAATACGCTGACTGATGTCCCCGTCGGGCGTGGCGGTCGCAAGCACCATGGCGGTCGGATCGATGATGTCCATCTCGATCGCCTGACGCATCCATTCCGCGAACTGCTCGTGGGGGTTTGAGGCCATGTCCCGTCGACGCAGTCCACCCTGGAGATACTCACGCCGCATTGCCTGCAGATCCATACTCGTCTTTATCCTTTGTTGTCAAAAATCGCCCACGCGTTCGCGTGGCCCGCTAGCGTTGCAGTCGACCATACTCCCAGACCTGGGGCCGGACGGTGCCGGTCGGATAATAAAAGGTGCCACGTCCATGCCGCTCGTTGGCATAGAACTCACCTTCATAGCGACGCCCATCCGGCCAGCGGAATACACCACGCCCCTGGTACAGGTCATCCACGAACTGACCGGTATAGTTTTCCGTATTCTGCGACAACCAGTGTTCCGAGTAGCGGTTCGGTGACCAGTCCTCCAGACCAAAGAAGTAGGAACCCTGGCCGTGTCGCAGGTCATCACGCCATTCCCCGATGTAGAGATTCGCGCGCCCGTCCCAATAAGTGCCCCGGCCATGGCGTACACCATTGCGCCACTGACCGTCGTAATAGGAACGGTGATTGAAGCTGACCAGGCGCGTCAACGTCCCATAGCCATGGAATTCGCCATCCTGGAAATTGCCTTCGTACTCATCGGTGCCGAATTCGGTGCGGATCTGCAGAATGCCGAATCCGTTTTCGCAATCACCGTAAGTACATTCCCGGCTTATCTCGGCCCCCCCCGGTGGCAAGGCCTGCAACAGGCCGGGCAGGGCCGCCAACAAAAACAGCCCAATCAAGAATGTGCGCATACAACCTCCCGGAAAATACTCTGAACGGTCCAGAGCTTCCTTATTCATCCAATATCTCTCAACACGACCAGCGGACTGGTATTGACCACCTTGCGGGTGGCCAGGATACCCAGTGTCCCGATCAATATCATCCCCGACAGGGGACCGGCAAACCAGACCCAATAGTGCGGAACAAATTCCTGACCGAACACCCGGGTCTGCAGGAAGTAGGTGCTGACTTCCGTACCCAGTGTAGCAATCAAGCCGGCCAGCAGCCCGATGAAAGCGAACTCTATGGCCAGGGCATTGAGGATAAGACGCTTTCCGGCACCGAGGGCACGCAGCACGGCATTCTCCCGGAAACGCTCATCCAGGGTGGCATTCACACAGGCCAGCAGGACCAGGGCGCCGGCAGCGAGCACCAGCAATGCAATCAGCTCGATGGCAGCACTGACCTGATTGATGATGTCCTGAATCTGTTCGATCAGGGCATCAAGCTCGAGCACAACAATGGTTGGAAACTCGCGCAGCAGCTCGTTGAGCAGTCGTTTTTCCTCACCTTCCAGAAGAACCGTCGACAGATAGGTGGCACCCATGGCATCCAGCGTCCCCGGCGAGAAGATGAAGAAGAAATTGGGCTGCATATTGTCCCAGCGTACCGATCGCAGACTCTGCACCTCGGCCGAAAAACGCTGACCTCCGGCCTCGAACTCCAGCACATCGCCCAGCGTGATGCCGAGGCGCATGGCGTAGTCCTCCTCCACCGAAACGCGTCCCGGCTCAGGGGCCTCCTGCCACCATTGTCCGGCCACGATGCGGTTGTCCGCCGGCAGTTCATCCACCCAGGTGACCTGGCGGTTGGCAATACGGCGTTCCCGGGGCTCGTCCTCGCCTTCCTCCGCCGCACCTTCTGCGCCCCGCTCCACCAGGGTCTCACGCTCCTCGCCCATGCTCCAGGGATCTTCGGCCAGCTCATCGTTGATGGACAGGAGACCGGCACTGGTCATGGGATAGAAGGGATTCGGCGTTATGCCGTTATCCTCGAGAAAATCCTCGATTCCCGTCACCTGCCCCTGACTGACATTCATCAGGAAGTGATTGGGCACATCTTCGGGGAGCTGCGCCTGCCAGTCACTGATGAGGTCACCGCGCAACACACCCAGGGTCAGCAGGGACATGATGGTGATCGCAAAGACCATGATCTGCAATACACTCTGCCGGCGCCGACGACGGGCGGCGGAAAGGGCCAGTCGCCAGGCACTGCCGGCCCGGCCACCTACCGCTGCCGTGGATCGCAGTAACACCCAGGAAACCAGGGAAATCACCAGCAGTACACCCAGTAGTGAAACCAGCAAAATGGTCGTCAGCAGCAGATCACGGCTGTACCAGAGCACGAGAAAGACAGCTCCGGCCAGACCGACCAGATAGGGCAGGCGCTGGCCCACGCTGGCGTCATCCAGATCCTTGCGCAACACCCGCAGGGGTGACACATTTCTCAGCGCCAGCAGCGGTGGCAGCGCAAACGCGAACAGGCAGACCAGGGCCGTCAGCGCACCCAGCACAAATGGCAGGAAGGAGGCCGCTGGCAGGGTGCCGGGCAGTATCGAGGAAAGTGCTGCCAGGATGGCATGATGCACACCCCATCCCAACAGACTGCCGAGCACAATGGCCACAATCAGCAGGGCCAGCAGGATGCCCAGATAGATCGCCGTGACCTGGGTCGAGCCGCAGCCCAGGGTTTTCATGATGGCGGCATAGTCGAAGTGGCGTTCGCTGTAGCGCCGGGCCGTCAAAGCGATGGCCACCCCCGCCAGCATGACGGCAAACAGGCTGCCCAGCAGCAGAAAACGCTCGCCCCGCTCCAGCGCCTCGCCGACTTCCTGGCTTTCATCCCGGATATCCCGCAAGCGGAACTCGCCGGCCGTGCGCTCGCGCAGCCAGGCGGCATAGGACTCCAGCTCGGCCGCTTCACCCGCAAACAGGTAGCGCCAGGATACCCGGCTACCCACCTGTATGACATTGGTGGCCGGCAGGTCCGCCAGGTGGAACATCAGGCGCGGCCCGGCATTGTCAAGCATGCCGCCCTGCTGACGGTCCGGCTCCTGCACAATGACCCGTCCCACCGTGAGCTCCGCTTCGCCCACATACACGCTGTCACCGACATCCACGTCCAGCGCGGGAAGTATCCTGGATTCGACCCAGACCTCACCGGGCGGCGGGCCACCCGCAACCGGCTCACCGGGCACAAAAGCCCGATCAGCCACCTGCATGGCACCGCGCAGTGGATAGGCATCACTGACCGCCTTGGCCGCCACCAGGATATTGCCCCGGTCCGAAAACACCATGGAGCTGAAACCGGCAAAGCGGGCCGTCTCCAGACCCCTTGATTGCGCCTCCTCGATCCACTCTTCCGGCGCCTCTTCGCGCCCGCTGAGCACACGATCCGCAGCCAGCATATTGGCCGATTCCAGCACCAGGGCCTGCTGCAGACGATCCGTGAACAGTGCAATCCCGCTGACCGAAGTCACGGCCATGATCAGGGCCAACAGCAACAGACGCAGCTCACCACCACGCCAGTCCCGCCAGAGCAGGCGCAGGGACAGCCGTGCCAGCATCGAAGGCTGCATGCGACGCGGTCGGATCGGTTCAGGCATCGGCGACTTCCGGATGGTTGTGCTCTTCGCCGACCAGTTGGCCGGCCCTCAGACGCAGGGTCCGGTGACAGCGGCGTGCCAGCCGGTCATCGTGGGTGACCAGGACCAGTGTGGTGCCGTATTCACGGTTCAGGGAGAACAGCAACTCGATCACCGTCTCTCCGGTCTCGGCATCCAGATTGCCCGTCGGCTCGTCGGCAAACAACACCTGGGCTTCGGAAGCAAAGGCACGGGCAATGGCCACCCGTTGCTGCTCACCACCGGAAAGCTGATTGGGATAATGCTGCAGACGCTCTGACAGACCCACGCGCGACAACAACTGCTTCGCCTTTTCGCGGGCGCCCCGATCGTTTTTCAGCTCGATGGGCAACATGACGTTTTCCAGGGCAGTCAGGCTCGGCAGCAACTGAAATGACTGGAAAACGAAACCCACCCGGTCACTGCGCAAGGCGGCCCGCTGCTCCTCATCCAGTTCGGAAAGGCGATGCCCATCAAGGATCACCTCTCCAGCTGTGGCCGTATCCAGTCCGGCCATCAGGCCGAGCAGGGTCGACTTACCCGATCCGGAAGCGCCCACAATCGCCACGGTCTCGCCTTGCGCGATGGACAGGGAAACATCCTTGAGGATCTGCAGGCGACCTTCCCCGGTCAGCACTTCCTTGCCCAGATTTTCGGTCCGTATCATGACTGCTCCCGTTGCTGCATCCACTGCACAAAATACGGCCCCGGAGACCGTTCAGATCGTATTCAGCCCACCCATGGTCTACTATACTCAGCGTCTCTCCCTGGATGGAAAAAGTTCGTGAGGCATTGTAACCACATATGATCAGGATTACCCGAAACAGCCACTGGCTACTGCTCATGCTCCTGCTACTGGGCACCCCGCGATGGTCGATGGCCACCGCAGAGGAACCCGTGATCCTGGTCATGGGCGACAGCCTGAGCGCCGCCTACCGGATGCCGGAGCGCGATGGCTGGGTGGCACTGCTGGCCGATCAGATTCGTGACCAGGACCGGCCCTGGCAGGTAATCAATGCCAGTGTCAGCGGCGAGACCACAGCCGGGGGCGTGGCCCGCTTGCCGGCCCTGCTCGACAACCACGACCCGGCCATCGTCATTCTGCAGCTCGGCGGCAATGACGGATTGCGGGGTTTGCCGGTGCCGAATATCCGGGAAAACCTGGAAACCATGGTGCAGTTAAGTCAGGAGGCCGGATCACGCGTGTTGCTGGCCGGAATCCAGATTCCTCCCAATTACGGCCCGCGTTACACCGAACCATTCTACGCGCAGTATCGCGAAATCGCCGATCTGCATGAAGTGCATCTACTGCCGTTCCTGCTGGAAGGCATTGCCGAGGACCGATCGCTGATGCAAGCCGATGGCATCCACCCGACTGCGGAAGCCCAGCCCCTGATACTCGAGCAGGTCTGGCCCGTCCTGAAGCCGATGCTGGAAGAGAACTCCGACATCCACCTGAGGCAATGAACCGGTGCACTCCGCAGTGCACTCAACTGCCTGGGTCTCGCAAAGGCAATTCCGGGCGTTTCTCGGAAAGAACCAATAGCATCCCCGCAGCCATGATGGTGCCCAGCGCGAGGGTGATGAAGGCCTGATCATAATTTCCCACCCGATCATAATGGGCCGCCGCCAGCACAGGTCCGAGTGCGGTCAGAGCGAAAGTGAACGGCAGCGCGGTCGAGCGCACCGAACCCAGGTAGCGTCGACCGAACACACTCGCCCAGATCACTTCCTGCAGGGGAATCAGGCCACCCCAGCCGATGCCCATGAAGAGGAAGGTGGCATAGACCAGGGTGCTGTGCCCACCGCGCACACCGATGACAATCACGATCAGCGAAAACCCCGTGATAAGCGCACCCAGGGCCGCCAGGCGCCGGGCACTGTAGCGATCAATGAAATAACCCCAGAACGGCTTGCTGATGAAGGCGGGTATGGAAGCCAGTGAAATCATGGAAGCCGCCACCAGGGAGGAGTAACCGGCATCCGTCATGAACGGAACGGTCTGCAGCAACATGACCACGATGGACATCTGGAACAGGCCGAAGGCAAATACCAGCACATAAAAACGTCCGGTGCGCATGGCCTGGGCGCGGGTAAGCGAGCGATTGAAATCCATGGTCGCTTCGGCACCAAGACCCGCCGCGAGCTGTTCCGCCGAGTGACCATCCGGATTCATGGCGTAGTCCTCGGGACGCCGGCGGATGACCAGGGCAGCCGGCAGGGTCAATACCGCCGCCATCACCCCCAGCACCTGCCAGGCAGCACGCCAGCCAAACAATTCCACCAGCCCCGTGGTCAACGGCGGCAGCAGAATCCCTCCCAGGGAAACCCCCATGGCGGCCAGGGCCACGGCCCTGCCGCGTTGCAGCACGAACCACTTGCTGAGGGTGACATTGACCACCAGGTTGCCGATCATCGGGGCCCCTGCTGTCAGCATGATGCCGTTGATCAAGATCCACTGCGACAGGGTCTCGATGCGTCCCAGCGAAAAAACGGAAACGGAGAGTATGACCGTGCCCACCAGGATGAAGGGTCGGCCGCCATAACGGTCGATACCGGCACCGATGGCAAACCCGGTGAATGCGGCCACCATCTGCCCGACGGAGCGGGACGAGGTAAATTCGGCGCGGGTCCAGCCGAACTCCTCCGTCATGGGCACAAGAAAAGGACCCACCACATAGTTCTGCAAGCCGACCGACACGAACTGTGCCACAAAAGCCGCGACCACAATCCAGTAGCCGTAGAAAACAGGGATGCGCTGCAGCAAATCAGGCTCCCGTGATCGAAAGGTACTGTTTCACCACCCGATCGAAGCCCTGCTCCAGGGACTCGACAATTAACGCGTGCCCGATGGACACCTCCTCGATACCGGGGATTTCCAGAAAACGGGGCAGATTCTGCAGATTGAGGTCATGTCCGGCATTCAGGCCCAGCCCGAGCTCCGTGGCCCGCTGCGCCGCAGCCCGGTACTGTTGCCAGGTCGCCTCTTCCTCCGCGGTACCGAAGGCGCGGGCATAGGCTTCGGTATACAGCTCGATCCGGTCCAGCGGCAGTGCCGCGGCCTGTGCGACCCGCTCCAGTTCCGGATCCAGGAAGACACTGCTGCGCACCTGCATACCCTGCAGACGCTCCAGCACCTCCTGCAGTTTCCGTTGCTGTCCGGCAACGTCCCAACCATGATCAGAAGTCAACTGACCCGGTTCATCCGGCACCAGGGTACACTGGGCGGGCCGCACCTCGTCGATCATGTCGAGGAAGGCCTCTGAGGGATAGCCCTCGATGTTGAACTCGACCCGGGGATGCGTCTTGAGGAAAGCGGCGATATCGTAGACGTCACGTCGCGTGACGTGGCGTTCATCGGGCCGGGGATGCACGGTGACACCGCAAACTCCCAGGCCGACCAGGCGCTCCACGAAGTGCAGGACACTCGGGTAATCGCTGCCACGGGAATTGCGCAGCAGGGCAATTTTGTTGACATTGACACTCAGCATGGTCATTTGCCGGACACCTCTTGATGCTGCCGGAAAAACTCCTCCACCAGCCGATTGAAACTCTCGGGCTTCTCGGCATGCAGCCAATGTCCCGCGCGTTTGAGCACTTTCACCTCGGCGGCGGGAAAGCGTTCCAGCACAGCGTCCCGGTGTGAATCATTGATGTAATCGGATTTGTCACCCTTGAGAAAGAGAACCGGCCCCTCATAGGTCGAAGTCGCTTCGATACCATCACGCAGCTGGTCATAACTGCGGTCCAGCACCGGCAGGTTGATCCGCCAGTGAAACTGCCCGTCGGAATCGCGGGCCAGGTTGCTGAGCAGAAACTGGCGCACCTGCTCGTCTTCCACATATTCTTCCAGCACCTTATCGGCCTGTTGCCGGTTTCGCATGATATCGAGATTGATCGCCAGCAACCCGGCAAAAATCTCGTCATGTTCACCGGCCGGATAGGTCACCGGCGCAATATCCGCCACCACCAGCGCACGGACCCGCTGCGGGGCATCCAGGGCAAAGCGCATCGCGGCCTTGCCTCCCATCGAATGCCCCACGAGCAGGCAATCCTCCAGTTCGTGATCGTCCAGGAAGCGCTCCAGGTCTTGCGCCATCGCCGCATAATCCATTCTTTCAACATGTGGCGAAGCGCCATGATTGCGCAGGTCCAGCACGTATACCGAGAAGTGTTCAGCCCACTTGCGGGCATGCCAGTTCCAGTTCGACAGGCTGCCGAAAAGGCCATGCAATACCAGCATCGGCGGCCCCTCTTCGGAGTACTGCCGGTAATTCAGTGCTACGGCATCAGTCATTCAGAGATTCTCTTCCACCCAGTCCAGGGCATCGTCGTGGTGGGTCTTGGTCTTCACCTTGTCCATGACATGTTGCAGGCGACCGGATTTGTCGATGATGAAGGTCGAACGCAGGATACCCATGAACTCGCGGCCCATGAACTTTTTCAGCCCCCAGGCACCGTACTTTTCAGCCACGGCATGATCTTCATCGGAGAGCAGGGTGAAATTCAGGTCCTGTTTCTCCTCGAATTTCTTCAGACGGGCCACTGGATCGGGACTCACGGCAAGTACTACCGTATCCAGCTTGTCCAGGCGCTGGCGACTGTCACGCAAACCACAGGCCTGCACGGTGCAACCCGGCGTCATGGCCTTGGGGTAGAAATACAGCAGCACATTCTTATCGTCCCGAAAGTCTTTCAGGGCAACCTTGTTGCCCTCCTGGTCCTGCAATGTGAAGGCCGGGGCCAGATTGCCAATTTTCGGCTGTGCCATGGATCAACTCCTCGAGGAACTTCTGATCAATTCTGTGGAAACGTCGCAAGCGGCTCATTATAGAGCAGGCAATCGCCGTCGTCATGGATCGACGGCTGACGTAGGCGCCGGGATACGCTAGAATCCGGATAATTCAGCGAAAATCCGGACAGATTCCATGCATTCCATGCCAGAATCCGTAGTGATCCTGACCGGTGCCGGCATCTCCGCCGAGTCAGGTATCAGTACATTTCGCGCTGCTGACGGCCTTTGGGAGCAGCATCGGATCGAGGACGTGGCGACGCCGGAAGGTTTTTTCCGCGACCCCCGGCTTGTCCATCACTTCTACAATACCCGTCGCCGCCTGCTGCTCAGCGACCCCATCCGGCCGAACCCCGCACATACGGCGCTGGCTCGGCTGGAGCAGCAATTTGGCGGTGAATTCCTCCTGGTTACCCAGAACATCGACAATCTGCACGAACGGGCCGGGAGCCGGAACGTGGTGCACATGCACGGCGAAATGCTCAAGATGCGTTGTCAGATCAGTGAGCGCGTGTTCGACATCCGTGGTGACATCAGTATCGAGCAGCGCTGCCGATGCTGTGGAGAGGCGGGCAATCTGCGGCCTCATGTGGTCTGGTTCGGCGAAATGCCTTTGCAGATGCCACGCATCATCGGGGCGCTGGAGCGCTGTGACCTGTTCATTGCCATCGGCACATCGGGGCAGGTCTATCCGGCCGCCGGCTTCCATGACATCGCCCGACGCCACGGCGCCGAGACCATGGAGATCAATCTGGAAGACACCGGGTCCGGATTCGACTACCACATTTGCGGCAAAGCGGGCGACACGGTGCCACGTTTCGTCGATCAGCTCTTGGAGGCAGACAGGAACAAGGCTTCCAGCTCCCGGGGGAAATAGGGTCGGCCCCGCTCGTTGACGGCGGTGGTGGTCATCTTTGCCGTCACCATACAATCCCCTCCCCGTTCCAGCAGGATCTCCTGCTCAAAGACCAGACGTACCGCAGAGGCGCGCTGCGGGCGGGCAGTGACACGGAAGTGATCCCCGCTGCGCAATGAACGCCGGTAATCGATCTCCGCCCGCGCCACCACCACAATGATTCCGCCCGCCGTCAGCTTCGCGAAATCCAGGCCCCGGGTCTTTAGGAACTCATGGCGGGCATGCTCGAGGTAGTTCAGATACACCGCGTGATTGACCACACCCTGCATATCACATTCATGATCCCTGACCTGCAGGGATACACTGAAGTCAGCCATCAGAGCAGGCCCCCGCTTTCCAGCCTCCGGTAGAGGGTCTGCATATGCGGGCCATAGTCTTTCCAGGTATCCAGGGATTCACGGTTGAGACCACGCCGCACCTGGCTCACACTCGCGCTGCGGATCTCACGCGGACCGGACAGCTCGTCCATACCTTTCTCCCAGCGCAGGCCACAATGGCGGAACAGTGTACGCCCGGTCTGTTTCGGCTTGCGGATCAGGTCATCATAGGCGATATGCAGGATCCGGCCCGGATACAGCGCTTCCCAGTGAGCCATGAGGTCACGATAGAGACGGAAGTACAGCACCAACTCATCCACACTGTAGGACCAGGGCGCAACCGACGCGAACAGATGCCGGAAATTGCCCAGACAAGCCTCCAGCGGCGTCTTGTGCACATGCACCACCCGGGCCTCCGGCATGGTTTCGAATATCATTCCTGCATAGCGGAAGTTGAAGGGGTTCTTGTCCACCACTCGCTGCCCGGCGGTCACCCGGGAAGAAACCCGTGCACGGTATTCGTCTCCCAGCCCGTCCATTCCGGCCGCTTTCAGGGCAGCGACGTCCTCCGGGCGCATGACAGGCAGCCCCCGGTTTCCGGCAGCACGCGCCAACAGTACCTCCAGGTCACGCAATTCACCGGGCGCTGAAATTTGTCCCGAATTGACCAGCAATTGCTCGACCAGTGTGGAACCGCTACGGGGCAGACCGACCACAAAAACCGGGCCTTCCGCTGCCGCCTCCTTTGCCGATCCCGCCTCCGAGAACTGTTGGCGAATGGCGTCGGAAAGGGCCTTGTCGGTTTCCCCGGAATAACGGACCTGGGAGCGCTTCACCGCATTCGCGCGACTGTACCATCGCACAGCGGCAGCCGGATCACGCTTACGATCACAGAGCCGGGCCTGCGTATGGTAGAAGTACAGTTTCTGGTTTTCATTGAGCCGGGGATCATCACACAGGGCAGCCACCTGCTTCTCCATCTCCTCCGTGAAACGCTCTGGCGCCACATCCAGTAGCGTCCAGTAAGCCGGACCGAATTCCGGTTGCTGCCGGATGATGCGTTTCAACTGCTTTGTCGCCAGTTCTACATCACCCAACACATTGGCAGCCACGGCCAGCATGTGGCGATACTGCGCATTGGTACCATGGTCATCGACCAGGCGCTGGTAGTAACGCCGCGCCAGTGGCCAGTCATGCATGCCGACCGCGCAGGAGCCCAGGATCTCGGTCGCCCAGGGCGACTCGTGTCGCAGATCGATACCACGCTGCAGTATCGGTCCCAGCTCCCGGTAATCAGCATCAGGTAGCAGGCAACGGGCATACTGCGCCTGGGCAAAACCGGAACCGGGCTCCAGCGTAGCGGCCTTCTGGCTGGAACGCACTGCCTCTTCCGCCTCCCCCAGGGAGCGAGCGGCCTCGCTGCGTGACAGCCAGGCCCGGGTCATTGCGGGTCGCTCGCGGGTCAGCTTCCGGCTCTGCTGCAAGGCCTGGGAAAACTGCTGCTGGGAAATCAGTTGATTGACCTTGTTCAATTTTTCTTCGAAACGGCTCATCATCACTCCTCTTCAATGACGGCACCGATTATGCGTGGCTGCCTGACAAAAAAAAAGCCCGCATTGCTGCGGGCTTTTTTTAAACGCTGATTAACGTGTAATCAGAAGTTAAAGGACACTCGACCGTAGTAGAAACGACCTCGTGTCTCATAGGTCCGGACATCAGTGTTGTCGTTGAAGCCGGTGTCAGAGAACGGAGGCTGTCGGTCGAAGATATTGTCGACACCCAGCGTGAACCGCGAGTTCCATTCATCCAGGTTGTAGGACGCCTGGATGTTATGGAGGGTCTGGCTGGTCACCTTACGCTCGGTACCACCCACGTTCCACCAGTTGTTCAGCGGTTCGGTCACCGAATCGATGTAACGCAGGGTGTAGGTCGCATCCCAGTTCTGGAAACTCCAGTTGGTCACGACATTGGCGCGCCACTCGGGGAAGTTACCATCATGGTTGTCTTCAAAGCGGCCAGCATGCTCGATGACCTCGCCTGTCGCCAGGGTCTTGTCATACTTGAGTATGTGGGCGATATCGGTACCCACGGTGAAGCTGCCGAACTCGGTCGGTGGCAGTACATAACGGGCCGAGAAGTCCACACCCGAGGCGTCCACTCCCCCGACGTTGGCCGCCAGGTTGAAGATATTGCGAGTCGAACCCGGCACAGCGCCCTGACCCGGTCCCCAACGCTCGATCAGGTCACAGTTTGTACCTGTAGCATGACAATTATCGAGGATGGTCTGGGTACCGATGCTGGAAATCGCACCATCGACTTCGATATCCCAGTAGTCCAGAGTCATGGACAGGCCTTCCACTGCAGCCGGTTGATAGACGGCACCCAAAGTGAAGATGTCGGCTTCCTCGGGCTGCAGATCAGGGTTACCGCCCCCAATGGTCTGCAACTGGGTCATGCCGGATGCATCATAACCACCTTCCGGCACGCCATCAGCAATACAGGATGGGGTCGGGTCGGTGGCACAGGGATCGGTGGCCGTCGGATAGGTGGTGAACTGACCGAAGAACAGATCCGGTATGCTCGGCGCCCGGAAGGCCTCGGATACCGTGCCACGCAGTGTCAGTTCATCATTGACCGTCCAGCGCAGACCCAGCTTCGAGTTGGTGGTGCTACCGAATGTGTTGTAGTCAGAATAACGAGACGCAACACTCAGCTCGAGCATATCAACGCCAGGTCGATCAGCGAGCAGGGGCACTGCGAATTCCACATAAGCCTCGCGGACATTGTAGGAGCCGCTGGTTGCCTGGGACGAACCGGCCGTGGACACACCCAGCAATTGCAGCGAGTCCGGCTGGGAAAAACCGCTGTAATGACGGCGCTCCAGACCCACTGCCATGCCCAGTTCACCAGCCGGCAACTGCATCAATGGCCCGGACGCATTGAACTGAACCCCGTTCATTTCGTTGCCGCCCTGGGTCAGGGAGATGTAGTTACCACTGATGTACTGCAACATTTCATCAGTGATCTCATTCGGGCCACCCGGCTCACCGAAGACGTTGAGAGGCACACAACCCGGAATCACACCCCCTGCTGTACCATCGGTGGAACAAAGCAGGTTGCCGGTGTCATCCATGAAGGTGGGGCCAACCGCTTCAGCTACGCGCTCCAGCTGGAAATAGCCTTCATCGATTACCGTTCCGGTGTTTTTGCCGTAGAAAGCAGATGCATCCCAGAACCAGGTGGCCACTTCGCCGGAGATACCCATTGTGATCTGGTGGGTATTGGCCTCATGGTGCTGGTCCCGACCTCCGGTTTCGACCATGCGTCGGCGCCAATCGTCGATGACCATCGTGTTGCCATCGGCATCTTTCGGACCAAAGTCGATATTATACTGGTTCAGATCCGAATACGGCGCCGGAGAGCCGAAGAATACCAATGGTGCGAGTGGCTCGGGAGCAATCAGCCGCTGCGAGTTGCGATTGGTGTACATCGCCTCACCAAAAACCTCGACATTACGCAGCTCGCCCATGTCGCCCAGCTCGTAGTTACCGAAGGCACTGAAGCCCCACCGCTCATTCGGTGTCTGATGATAATTGGCCGGCGCATAATTGTACGAATCCGACGTGCTGTCATAAGGACGGAAATCACCAAACTCGGGGCCACGGGTCAAGCCACTGTACAGTCCCCAAGGGGGCGCGGAGGAACCGCCAAAGGCTTGACCTTCCGGATCCCAGTAGGGATTGAACCAGACTTCCTGTTCTGCGAAGTCGCGCTCTCCCGCCCAGATCGGTTTCTGCTCCGTCCAGTAACCGTTGACAATGAAACTGCTGCGATCCGTAGAGGTACCGAGACTGAACTCGGCTGTTGTCTGCTCACCGTCGCTGCGACTGGTCTGACCACGCGTGACGCTGAAGTCGGTTCCCTCAAAATCCTGGCGGGTTATGATGTTAACCACACCCGCTACGGCGTCAGAGCCATAGACCGCAGACGCGCCGTCCTTGAGGACTTCCACGCGCTCGATCATGTTCATCGGGATGTTGTTCAGGTCCACGGTGGAGTTGGCACCGAGACCGGAAGGCACGGCACGACGGCCGTTGATCAGCACCAGGGTGCGGGAGGATCCGAGACCACGCAGTGAGAAGTTCACAGCACCGGAGCCACCGTTGTTGACCTGGGTGTTGGTGGCTGCACCGGCCGAGAACGGCATTTGCTGCAAAACATCACCAATACTGGTGTAGCTCTGGTTCTGCAACTCCATGCTGTCAATGACACTGACCGGGTTGGCGCCAGCCAGATCGGGCCGACGGATTCGTGAACCGGTGACCACCACTTCTTCCAGCATGTCGGCACCGGTGCCGCCTGCCTGTGCCTGTGCCTGCTGTGGGAGCAGGCCGGCAGCAGACATTCCTATGATGCCGCCGATTGCGAGCGAAAGACTTGTTTTTTTCATGAGTATCTCCCCTTTAGGTAGATAGATATAACTTTTAGAGTGTATATGTTTCTCCCGGGCGAATTTTTAACGTAACCTATAACGAAAATCAAACTATTTGTGACATTTTCGTCACTTTTACGCCATATTTTACAAGGAGCTCACATCACGCGCCAGATGCCCTATCAGCTGCGTTCAAAGGACTTGTGTCGCCCTTGCACATCTGTCTATTCCGGTATCAGTTTGTTTGCGGAAACAGATTTATTGAGGACAGCCCATGCAATACCGCTCCCCCTTGGCCGGCAGATGGCTCGGCGTCGCACTGCTTACAGCGAGCACCGCAATCAGCATTCAGCTGCGTGCTGACACGGATGCGGCCATTGACTACAGCGACCTGG
>PWQG01000444.1 GCA_003556835.1 Gammaproteobacteria bacterium | reverse complement strand
TGCCCCTCAAACCGCACAACCGCTGGGGCGGGTTCAAGGCCTTGCGCGAGCGTTGGATCAAGCACCTGGAAACCACCCTGACCCGGCCGGTGCTGCTGATCGACGAGGCCCAGGAAACGCCTGTACCGGTCCTCAACGAACTGCGCCTGATGGCCAGCCATCGCTTCGACTCACAGATGCTGATCAGTGTCGTGCTGGCCGGCGATAGTCGCCTGACCCAGCGCCTGGGTCGGGATGAACTGCTCCCCTTGGGCTCGCGCATCCGCATCCGCTTAAACACCGAGTACGCCGACACCGATCAGCTCATGGCCGCACTGCGCCACCTGCTCGAGACCGCCGGCAACCCGCAGCTGATGACCGATGGACTCATGACCACGCTGGTCGAACATGCCGCCGGCAACTACCGGGTCCTGACCACCCTGGCCGCTGAACTACTCGCCACCGCCGCCCGGACCCAGCGCGACACCCTCGATGAGAAGCTCTACTTCCACTGCTTCAGCACCACACCCAAACGCCAACGCCGATCCGCCTGAACGAGGACCACGCCATGCCACAACCCATCCACATCACCTTCGACCCAACAGTCTTCGACCTCGAACAACTCGATGCGGTCCTGCAGGCACTCCAGCCACTCATTGACCAGCTGGAAAATGCCTACTACCAAGCCCTGCGAGAGCATCAACAGCAATCCTTGCCCGGCTTCCCAGAACCCCCGCCAAACGATCCACCGTTCAACGATCCGCTGCCGTTCTGATCACCCAACAACACTCCGCCCCGGACTCAACTTCGGGGCGGATCAATCAGGCCGAGCAGCGTCCATCAAAAAGCGTGAAAACACCACCATCAAACTGCGTGAACACGCTCAATCTGTGCTGATCTGTCTCGCCAGCCTGGCGTTTTTCCTGGCCGCCCTTTGGAGTGTCCGAATCTGGTATCTCACCAGAAAGGACCAAATGGCGTGGCCGGTAAAGTGGCATTCAACATTGCTAATCGCTTTGAACCTGATAGTCGCATCGTACTTGCTTTCACAAGGCCTCATTGGCGTCAGACTATGGGTTTAGCCTACCCTATTCAGTGCCGTTGCAAGAAACGAATTCCGGGACAGACATTGTTTGACATTGTTTGAAAGGCCCCGGTCATCGCCTTTGGCCATCTTCGGCAGCAAAATTCCTAACGGGTTGGTGAATTTTCTCCCCTGCACAGCCGTCAGGTGCCCGTTTTCCACGTTGCCGGCACCCAAACCCGGATTCCAGGTATGACAACACCCGGATCAGGTCCGGTTTAGCGTCGGTAGTGAGTTCGATTCGCTATATAGGCTGTTGTTGCCGAAGCAGCATCTTGGCGCGCTCTCCGGAAATCCCCAACCTCGCTTGTTCATGGCGGATTCGTCACGAAAGGCCGCCAGATGTGGTGTCTGGAGGCGTTGCAGTAGAAAGCGTCATGAATAAGGGAGGTTCCTATCCAGACCTGGCCGAGCTCAGCAGCTAGACTCGTCTTACCCATGCAGGACAGGGAAGATTTGTGAAATACCTGCTGGACACCAACATACTGATCTACCTGATCAAGAATCGTCCCCCGTCTATTGCCGACAAGGTCGATTCCCTGGGCGATGCAGACACGCTCAATATGTCTTTTG
Source organism: Gammaproteobacteria bacterium (assembly GCA_003556835.1). Taxonomy (GTDB): domain Bacteria; phylum Pseudomonadota; class Gammaproteobacteria; order Pseudomonadales; family Pseudohongiellaceae; genus PWQG01. The sequence continues at coordinate 3,656 of PWQG01000444.1, read as the reverse complement.
TAACCTATGCGGAACTGCTCAAAGGGGCCGAACGCAGCACCCGTAAAGCCCGGGTGCTGAGCCGTTTGGATGCGTTGACGCAGCAGATTCCAGTACTTTACCCCACCAATTCCGCTATATGCCGACACTATGCGGAGCAGTTTACCCAGTTAAAGATTGCGGGTACCCCCATCGGCGGCAATGATCTTTGGATTGCTTGCCATGCCTTGGCTATCGAAGGCACACTGATCACCCACAAGACGCGAGAGTTCTGCCGTATTGAGGGTCTGGTGATCGAGGATTGGGTTAGCAATTAGCAAAACGAATTCCGATGAAAGAACTCCGGAAAAACGCCAGACGGAAATTTCGGGAGGCATTACGGCATTCTGCAGCGGTTTCTTCCGAAACCCGTAACCCGTAACCCGTCTTTAGCCCATTAGCCCCTTTCCCCTTCAACCACCAGCATCCCGAATCATTTCAACCGCTTCATCGATATGAATCTTGATCATTGCCGGATTGGTTGCCAGATAGTCCAATGCCTCAGTGGCTCTTTGCCTGAATGCCTCTGCATCGATCAGACCCGCTTTGGCCAATAACATGATGTCCTGGCGATCGTGGTCCTCAAAACGCCCCACCTTGCTCATCCCGATAGCTCACCACCAGATCATCAGGCAGAACCAGTGATCGGCTGAATTAGGGAGCCTCTGAACAACTCTGCACGGGCGCGACGGTGCCTTTGCGGGAGCCTCCGGCTTGGCTTGGGCGAGCGTGGTTTGGTCATTCCAAATGAGCGAGCTCAAACGAGGCGGAGGCCCCGCAAAGGCCCGTCCCGAAGGGTTTTTCCGGAGAGGCCGCATCTCGATCGTTGCGCCACTCGGCCGTAGCTAAGGCTACTGTCACTCGTGTCGCACCGAACGATCTGCGGTCTCTCCGACAAAACGCGCTCCGTGCAGAGTTGTTCAGAGGCTCCCTAGATGTCAGCATCCTCGGAATAGCGCGCCTGCTCACTCAATTGCCTGTCTGTCCGCTGCAGATGCAACCACGTCGCATTGCCGCCAGCCAGAATGGCATCGACCACCTGTCCTTCACGGACTTCCTCGGAAGCCTTCTCGATCAGTTGCTGCAAGGCATCAGGTAACTTGTGAGACATCAGACGTGACCGGCTCTTGCCAATTGTCGAAAGCGAGCCAGGTCAGCGCCGCGCGCCAGATGCCACTTGGCAGCCAGATCGTCATTGGAATTGGCGGCACGCAAGTCGCCCTAGTGAGCAATCAATTCCAGCCAGTATCCGGCCCGTTGCAGAACTTCCGGTCGCGCAGTACGCGGCGTACTGGGCAACTCCCCGTTTTGCAGTTTCTCCAGAACTCGGGCCAGGTCAGCCTCCAACTCTCGCTGACTCTTGTATGGCATGGGCTGACGAATCAAACGCTGCCAGGGATCATCCGAAACGACCCGATCAGCCAACTTCATTTCCAGCAGCATCAAAACATGCTCCGGCACGTTATGACGGCCCGCCAGCCAATGGTCCACCGTCGAATTGCTATAACCGCCACCCGAATTCAACGGCTTGCCCAACAAATCAGCAACATCCCGCCGCCGCAGCCCATACCGCAACACCAAATCCTGCAACCGCTCACAATTCTCCATAGCCAAATTATACGCAATACCTACGTAGATTCCAACCAACCCCAGACCACCGACCACCGACTCCCGACCTCCGACCTCCGACCTCCGACCTCCGACTTCGGACCTCCGACCTCCGACTTCGGACCTCAGCCCGCCTTTCCCCTTTCACCTTTAACCTTTCACCTTTAACCGCTTTTCCTGCTACCCTCTTCCCAAGCCAGAAGGGGATACGGCCTCACCCACCCATGAACGACATCGCCAACCCGACCCAATCGGCCATCGATGCCTTCATCGACCGCTGGCAAGACACCGGCGGGCGCGAGCGCGCCAACTACCAGCTCTTTCTCACCGAACTGTGCCAACTGCTCGACCTGCCCGGCCCGCAGCCGGCCAGCGATCAACCGGACGACGACAAATACGTTTTCGAACACCGCGTCGATATCCGCCACCCCGACGGCAGTCAATCACGCGGCTATATCGACCTGTACAAGCGCGGCCACTTCGTCCTCGAAGCCAAGCGCGTGACCGAAGACCACGCCTCCAGCCGCTGGGACAAGGCCATGCTGCGCGCCGCCGCCCAGGCCGATGCCTACATCCGCGCACTCCCCGCCGAGGAAGGGCGCCCGCCGTTCCTGATCACCTGCGATGTCGGCAAGACGATTGAGGTTTATGCAGAATTCACCCGCTCCGGCGCCACGTACGTACCGTTCCCGGACCCGCGCACCCATCGCATTCACCTGGAAGACCTGCGCGAGCCTGATATCCAGCAACGCCTGATCGGCATCTGGACCAACCCCGACAGCCTCGACCCCAACAAGCGCGCCGCCCGGGTCACCCGCGAACTCTCCAAAACCCTGGCCGGCCTGGCCAAGGCGATGGAAAAGGACGGCTACGAGGTCGAGCGCGTCGCCCACTTCATCAAACGCTGCCTGTTCACCATGTTCGCCGAGGATGTCGACCTGCTGCCCAAGGGAGAATTCACCGCCCTGCTGGAGCGCCTGAAAGACACCCCCGACAACTTCACCGACGCCCTGCGCTCGCTGTGGGAAACCATGCACACCGGCGGCTATAGTGGCGTCCTCAACGCCAAGATCCTGCACTTCAACGGCACCCTGTTCCAGGACATCAACCCCATTCCGTTGAACAAGGAGCAAATCAATCTCTTAATCGACGCGGCCCGCCACGACTGGAGCGAAGTCGAACCGGCCATCTTCGGCACCCTGCTCGAACGCGCCCTGGACCCGGATGTCCGCCACAAACTCGGCGCCCACTACACCCCAAGAGCCTATGTCGAACGCCTGGTCATGCCCACCGTCATCGACCCTTTAAGAGACGAGTGGAAAACCGTCCAGGCCGCCGCCGCAGCCCTGGAAGCACAGGACAAGCACGACAAGGCCGTCCAGGAAATCCGCGACTTCCACCGCAAACTCTGCGAAATCCGCGTTCTCGACCCCGCTTGCGGCTCGGCCAATTTCCTCTACGTCACCCTTGAGCACATGAAGCGCCTGGAAGGCGAAGTGCTCAACACCCTGGCCGACCTGGGCGCCGGCCAGAACCTGCTCGAAATGCAGGGCAACACCGTCGACCCACATCAATTCCTCGGCATCGAAATCAACCCCCGCGCCGCCGCCATCGCCGAAATGGTGCTGTGGATCGGCTACCTGCAATGGCACTTCCGCACCCACGGCCACATCAACCCGCCCCAGCCTGTGTTGAAAGCGTTCAAGAACATCGAATGCCGGGATGCTGTGCTGGATTACGACCGGTGGGAATACAAGATGGACGAGAGCGGCCGGCCGGTGATGCGGTGGGATGGGAAGACTTACAAGAAGAGTCCGACGACTGGGGAGGATATTCCGGATGAATCGGCTCAGGTTCCTGAAGAGGTTTATTTGAATCCAAGGAAGGCTGAATGGCCGGAGGCGGATTTTGTGGTGGGGAATCCGCCGTTTATTGGGGCGAAAAGGATGAAAACGGCGTTAGGTCACGGCTACGTCGATGCACTCAGAACGACTTGGAAAGAGCTCCCAGAATCATGCGATCTCGTTATG
>PWQG01000329.1 GCA_003556835.1 Gammaproteobacteria bacterium | reverse complement strand
GGGCGGCACCCTGATCATGGTCGACGACGATCGGATGCAGCTGCAGCCGGGCGAGAAACCGATGCTGCGCACGGTACGATTCCGCACCCTGGGTTGCTATCCGCTCTCCGGCGCCGTCGAGTCCGAAGCCGCAACGCTCACCGATATCATCCAGGAGATGTTGCTTACCCGCAGCAGTGAACGGCAGGGTCGCATGATCGATCATGATCAGAGCGCGTCCATGGAGAAAAAGAAACAGGAGGGCTATTTCTGATGGCAGACTCGTCCACTTTGATTGCCGAGAACATCGGGGAATACCTGCGTCAGCACGAACACAAAACCCTGCTGCGTTTCATCACCTGTGGTTCAGTCGACGACGGCAAGTCCACACTCATAGGTCGCCTGCTGTATGACTCCAAGCTGCTGCTCGATGACCAGATTGCCGCCATGGAGGAAGATTCCAAACGCTGGGGTACCCAGGCCGGTGGGGTGGACCTGGCGCTCCTGGTCGATGGTCTGGCCGCTGAGCGCGAGCAGGGCATCACCATCGACGTGGCCTATCGCTTCTTTAACACCGATCAGCGCAAGTTCATCGTGGCCGACACACCGGGGCACGAGCAGTACACGCGGAATATGGTCACCGGGGCATCCACTGCCGAGCTGGCCGTGATTCTTGTCGACGCGCGCAAGGGCGTGATCACCCAGACCCGTCGGCACAGTTACCTGGTGCGTCTGCTCGGTATCAAGCAGGTGGTGCTGGCCGTGAACAAGATGGACCTGGTGCACTTTGATCAGGCCCGCTTTGATGAGATTGTGGCCGACTACCGTGCGTTTTCCGACGAAATTGAACTGGAGTCGGTCACCGCCATTCCCGTGTCCGCACTGGACGGGGATAATGTGAGCAGTCGCAGCCAGCATACCCCCTGGTACCAGGGGCCTACCCTGATGGGCTACCTGGAGACCTGTGAGGTGGCCGATGCGGATCTTCAGGCCCGACCGCTACGCCTTCCCGTGCAATGGGTCAACCGGCCTTCGGAGGGGTTCCGTGGTTTCAGTGGCATGCTGGTCAGTGGGCAGTTGCGGCCGGGTGATCCGGTACGGATTCAGCCTTCAGGGCAACAGAGCCGGGTATCACGACTTATAAATATGAAGGGCGACCTGCCGCTTGTTGTTGCAGGACAGAGTGTTACATTGACCCTTGAAGATGAGTTGGATGTGTCGAGAGGGGATGTGATATCCGACGCTAGCGATCCGGTGGAGGTGGCCGATCAATTCGAGTGCCATGTCGTCTGGATGCACGAACAACCGATGTTTGCCGGTCGTCCTTATCGGGTGAGAATTGGCACTCAATTGGTCAATGCAACAATCACCAGCATCAAGCATCAGATCAATGTCAACACCCTGGAACATGTTGCCGCCAGCAAGCTCGAGCTCAATGACATCGCGGTGTGCACCATAAGTTTCGACCGCGCGGTACCGTTTGAGCCCTATGCCCGCAACCGCGATCTGGGCGGATTCCTCATGATCGATCGGCAGACCCAGCAGACGGTCGGCGCCGGCATGATCCATTTCGCTCTGCGCCGTTCGCATAACATCCATCACCAGCACTTTGATGTGGACATGGAAGCCCGGGCCGCGCAGAAAGCGCAGAACCCGGTGGTCCTGTGGTTCACGGGACTCTCGGGAGCAGGGAAGTCCACTATCGCCAATCATGTTGAGCGCCAGTTGTATGCGCTGGGCCGTCACTCCTACTTGCTCGACGGGGATAATGTGCGACATGGCCTGAACCGTGACCTCGGTTTCACCGATGCCGATCGTGTGGAGAACATCCGCCGCGTGGCTGAAGTGGCAAAACTGATGACCGATGCGGGGCTGATTGTGCTCACCGCGTTCATCTCGCCGTTCCGCGCTGAGCGTATCCAGGCCAGGCAGACGATCGGTGAGCAGCGGTTCCACGAAATCTACATCGACACCCCATTGTCTCTGGCGGAACAACGTGATGTAAAAGGCCTGTATCGCAAGGCCCGCGCAGGAGAGCTGAAGAACTTTACCGGAATCGACTCGCCGTATGAAGTGCCTCGCGCGCCGGCATTGGTCGTAACAACCGAGGATGAATCACCGGAAGATTCGGCGGCCAGGGTGGTCGCGTATCTGCGGGAGCAGGGGGTCGTTTAGGAGCCCCCGCTCCCGGGTTTCCGGGGTATTACGGAACCACCTCGCGCAGGAAGAGATTCTCCCGAAATGGATAGCTGGAAATTGAAAACACTGGTCCTCTCCATCACCGTGGCCATGGCCGGCTATTTGTTGGCCTCGCTTTGGGGCGGTTGGCGGGACGTTTCGCTGGCTTTTGTACAGATTGGTATTGTCGGCACCGCGGCGGCTCTGACAATGTCGCTGCTGAACTATGGTCTGCGTTTCCTGCGATGGCAGTGCTACCTGGATGCTTTGGGGCATTCGGTACCCTGGCGGCCAGGTCTGCGGATCTATCTGAGCGGTTTTGCGCTGACCACAACTCCGGGCAAGGCCGGTGAGGCCTTCCGGGCGGTCTTGCTGCTTCGCCACGGTGTGCCAGCTTCCCGAACAATTGCTGCGTTCATCAGTGAGCGGCTTTCTGATCTGCTTGCCATTGTGTTGTTGTCTCTTCTGGGTCTGGCGCAATTCCCACAGTTACACGCACCGGTCTTTCTGGCTGTGATTGTGCTGTCACTGGTGTTTGTGGGCATTTCGCATCGAGGCTCCCTGGACTGGCTGGTCCGACAGGGTCAGGGCGAGGTGGGGCGCCTGCGTCGACTGCTGGCGCAGCTCGGTCAGACCTTGTTGTCGGCTCGGCATTGCCACAGTCCGCAACTATTGGTCCTGGCGACATTGCTCAGTGTGGTGGCCTGGGGCGCCGAAGCGCTGGCGTTTTATTGGGTGCTTGGCTGGCTGGGGGCGGATGTCACGCTGAGTTTTGCCGTGTTTGTCTATGCTGTGTCCATGTTGGCCGGGGCTCTCAGCTTTCTGCCTGGTGGACTGGGCAGTGCCGAGGCGGTCATGTTGTCGTTGCTGCTACTGGCGGGGATGAGTATGCCGGATGCCATTGCTGCGACGGTCTTTATTCGCCTGGCCACGCTCTGGTTCGCCGTGGTTCTGGGCCTGTTTGCGCTCAATGCCGACGCCGGCGAAGCACCAGTGATTGATAAGGTGGCAACCATTGATCAGAAAATAGACAGGTCTTGAGATGAAACGGATAGCAGCCGAACAATTGAGCGTCGCTACACCGCGCCCTTGTAGCACACCACGAGCTTTGACCTGGTCACGCATGCAATGCGGATGGGTTTGTGATTCCAGTAATCTGCTGATTGCCGTCACGGAAAACTTTTGAGGTTTAACCTGTGTATCCAGTAGAATGGCACACGATTTTGTTTAAATCCGGGATTCTGCCCGTGTACCTGGAGGTGCAAGTAATGAAGAGCATATGGAAGAAAGGACTTGGTGTTGCAGTGTTGGCGGTGGCGCCCTCACTGGCGTTTGCAGGTCCAGGCTACGATTATCTGGATTTTGGCTATATCAATTTCGAGCCATCTGGTGGTAACAAGCGCGATGGTGTGGGTGGCGCTCTTTCTATCAGCTTGAGCGAACACTTTCACGCGGTCGGCGAGTTCGCTGGTGTTAGTAGTGACCAGATCCGTAACGAGGCTGCACGTCTTGCGCTGGGCTACAATCGTCCGTTCAGTGAAAAGACCGATTTCGTGCTTCGTGCCGGCTGGGCCTGGCAGGAGGCGCTGGGTCGCACCCAGACTTCGCGTGTGGGGGTTGAGCGTGATGGCATTGCCCTGGATGCGGGTGTTCGCAATCAGCTCACTGATGATTTTGAATTGAGTGCATTTGTCCGTTACGCCAATGTTGGCGGCGGCCGCGGTGGTATGAGTGTCGAGGCGGTTCGTAGTTTCGGTGAGCAGGTCGGTATCTTTGCCGGTCTGGATTTTGCCAGCAGCGCCTATGCCGGTCGGATAGGTGTGCGATTCCACTTCGGTGAGAGCGTCTTCTTTAATCGCGGATCTTGATCCTGTCGCCGCGTTTCTATCGTCGCTTGGCGGTTCTCGGAATCGGCCTGACAGTGCTGGTTCTGCTGCTGCCTGGGACGGTGGTTGAATCGATTGCCGATTGGGTGAAACAGATTTTGCCTGTCCTGTCGGAAGATAGCAGCGGCGCCGCGGGACATCTCGACAAGTTGGTCCACGCGATACTCTTCGCAGTTTGTGGTTTTCTGGTGGCCAGCGGCTGGTGGCAGGTTGGCCAACCACTCTGGCCGCTGTTCCTGGTCCTGCTTGGCCTTGGTGTCCTGACCGAATTGTTGCAATATCCGATACCAGGTCGCACTGCCAGTTTCTGGGATGTGGTTGCGGATGGTGTCGGCGCCCTCCTTGGCCTGTGGTCAAAAAAGGGGACAGATTTATTTTCTGCGCGAAGCGTCAGAAAATAAATCTGTCCCCTTTTTTGACATCACATTTTTCAAGCCTCAATTTTTCCGTGGGCGTCCCGGCCCTCGATTCTGTACCTTTACTCCGATTTCCGCCGCGACCCGATCCCGAAAAGTGGCTCCTCCGGTGAGTTGATTACGAGCGGCTGCCTCACGTATGAGCTTCTGGGTCTTGCGGACACGGGGCGCGTTTTCGACAAACTGACGGTATCGTGCAACGCGCTGAGCCCGGCTTTCGCCTAGAGCCAGAAAGGCTGGGTCGCAATCGAGCCAGGGTATCCTGGCATTACCGACTTTCGCCCGATAACTTGACCAGGGGTACTCTCCAGGTAGCTCAACCATGCCGGCTTTGACCGGATTCAGCTCTACATAGCGGCAACACTCCATCAGATAAGCGTCAGTGTCGATCGGGCTCACATGATAGCGGCCGCCCCATAGCGAACCGCTGCGGCTGAGTTTGCGGTTGATGTATCGGGTATGGCGACCGGCCAGGCGCTTCATCAGGCGACTGATGCGAGTCGGATCTGCGAGTGGGTTGGCGATAAGGTGGACATGATTTGTCATCAGGCAGAAGCTGTAGATTTCCAGGCCGAATTCGGTTTTCAGGCGGGCAAGGTTTCGCAGATACTGACGATAATCGTCAGGTTCGTGGAAAATGGCCGCCTGGTTGTGGCCTCGATGGACGATATGATGTGGATAGTTCTTGATCAGTATTCGTGCTTGTCTGGGCACTGCAACCCTCCCTCCATATGATGTGATTTCCCTATCAAAGGAGGTATAGACCGGGTTTCAGGAATTTTCCACCAAGCAGGAAAAAGGGAAAAGGAAAAAGGGGACAGATTTATTTTTCCGGCGCTCTGCGCGGAAAAATAAATCTGTC